>URNQ01000092.1 GCA_900549245.1 uncultured Collinsella sp. | reverse complement strand
AGTCCCTTGCGGCGTAGTTCTTATTTAAGCCGTCCAAGTTTTGGGGTGCAGTTCAAAGGCAGGGGGCGTAAAGACGAAAGTGGCCATCGGGCGAAACGCCGTCGCCCCTCGATTGAGCGTACCTTTTGAGATCGTCGGCTTGTGCCAGGATCACGCGTGCACGACGCGCAAATTCTCTGCCCGCCGGAGACAAAACAGCCTCCCCCGCCGATCGGTCGAGCAAAACAATCTGATACTCAGATTCCAGCTTTTTGATTGCCGACGAAACGGCCTGCGGACTCACATGAACGGCGCGAGCTGCTTTGCGCACGCCGCCATAGTTCGCTACCGCTTGAAGGTATTCGAGTTGAGAAAGCTGCATAGATTACTCCAAAGGCAGCCAAGTCGACGGGCCAAGCGCCCTCAGATGAGGTTCTCGCCCAGGTTCTTGCCGCCGAGGACGTGCATGTGGAAGTGCATGACGGTCTGGCCGGCGTTGACGCCCTTGTTGGAGATGACGCGGAAACCGTCCTCCAGACCCTTGGCCTTGGCGACCTCCTGGATGGCGTGAGCTATGGCGCCCATGGTCTCGGCAGGCACGCTGTCGGCGATGTCGCTGTAGTGCTTCTTAGGGATCACGAGCGTGTGGACCGGCGCCTGGGGGTTGAGGTCGTCGAACGCGATGACCTGGTCGTCCTCATAGACAACGGTCGAGGGGATCTCGTGGTTGGCAATTTTGCAGAAGATGCAATCGCACATGGTTGGTTCCTTTCTCACAGACCAAGGTAATTATATTTGGTCGAGATGCTTAGAACGAGAGGTTGTCGTCCGTGTTGGCGGCCTCGCCGTCGGCGAGCACGTCGTTGCCGTCGACGTCCTTAAGGAGCACCGAGACCTTCTGCTCGGCATCGGACAGGCGGGTGCGCAGGCTCTTGAGGAGCTCGACGCCGCGGGTATAGCTCTCGAGCGACTCCTCGAGCTCCATGTCGCCCGACTCCAGGCTGCGGATGATGAGCTCCAGCTCCTGCGAGGCTTGCTTGTACGTAAGCTGCTCTACCGGGGTCTTCTCTGCCATATCTGTTTCCTTTCCTAAGGGTCTATCACTGCGAAACGCGGTCTATTCGACCGTATCGACCGTTGCTGCCACGTTGCCGTCTGCCATGCGCACGCGAATGGCGTCGCCAGGCTTAAAGGTCTTGGCACTCGTAGCCACACCATCATCGCTGTACGCGATGGAATAGCCACGAGCAAGCACTTTGAGCGGCGACAGGGCATCGAGCGACGCTGCCGCACGGCTCAGGTCGGACGCTGGCTTGCTGAGCATCGTGCGCCCCTGATGCTCCAGACGGGAACTCGCAAGCGTGAGCGCATGGCGCTTACCATCGAGCCCCGAGGTGCTTGTAATCAGACGCTCGGGCAAGCGCTCAAAGTTGGAGCGGAATGTCCCGACCGAGCGTACTATGGCGCCCGACAGGCGATCGGCAGTCAGCGCAAGCTCCGATTCGCGACGCTCGACCATAAATGTGGGGTCGTTGAGGCACGGACGACACGCAGCGGCATCGAGCGCATCACCCAAGCGAGCCGTATAGGTATCCCAGGCACGGCGACCGCGCTGATCGAGCATCTCCAGGTCGACCTGGGCCGACCCAATCATCGATGCCATCGCGGCACCCAGACGCTGATGGCGCGCCTCGAGCACATCGGCCAACTCCGTCATAGCCGGCGCCACCGATTCTGCCGCCGCCGTGGGCGTGGAGGCGCGTCGGTCGCTCACCATGTCGCAAATCGAGGTATCGGGCTCATGGCCAATGCCGGTCACCACGGGCACAGGACAAGCCGCCACCGCGCGGGCAAGCTCCTCGTCATTAAAGGTCATGAGGTCCTCAAAGGAGCCGCCGCCGCGCACCAGCAAAATACAGTCGGGCGCCGGCGTAATGGAAGCGGCGCGGCGCAAGCCCTCAATGAGCTCGGTCGGCGCACCCTCGCCTTGAACCTTGGCGCCCACGCAAACGAGCTCGACGAGCGGGTTGCGACGGCGCAGCGTACGCTTGACGTCGTCGATTACGGCACCCGAAAACGAGGTGACGACCGCCACGCGCGAGCAGAACACCGGGATGCGGCGCTTGCGCGCTTCGTCCATCAGGCCCTCGCGGCGTAGCTTTTCGGCCAGTTGCGCCACTTGTTGACGCAGCAGACCCTCCCCCGCCAGCGAAAACGAGCGAGCGACAAAGCTCATGCGGCCCGTGGCCTTATAGAGATTGAAGCTGCCCTTAAAGCTTACCTGCATGCCGTCGCGCAAGTCGAAGGTGCGTTTAAGGTAGGCGCCCTTCCAGATGATGCAGTCAACGGCGGCCGAATCGTCCTTGATCTGGAAATAGCAGTGGCCGCTTCGGGCGTTTGGGCCACGAAAACCCGTGACCTCGCCCAGAACGCTCAGCTGCGGAATGGCATCGAGCGCACCGGCGGCGATCTCTACCGCCTGGCTCACGCTGAGCTCTTTACGCTCCTGCTCGTCCGAACCGTCGAACTCGGCGGAAACGGCATTGCCGGTTAAATTCCAGCCTGCCACGCAGCCTCCTTTCGTCATCGTGCACAAGGGCTCCGGCCCTGCGCAAATTCAAGTCCAACACATAGTACAGCGCCGCGGGGACACAAATCCCCGCGGCGCCCAGCGACCCAATTTGTTATCGGTTGGAGTTTCTGTTGTAGCGAGCCATAAGATAGAGCAGCTGAATAATCGAGGTGAGCGCCGCAGCCACATAGGTAAGCGCGGCGGCCGTCAGCACCTTCTTGGCACCGTTGACCTGTTTGGAGCTCATGCCCGACTGCTCGATATACGCCACGGCGCGGCGGCTGGCGTCAATTTCGACCGGCAGCGTAACGAGCTGGAACAGCACGCTAAACGAGAAGAAGATCAGCGCGAGGGTCGTGAGTCCCGCGATGTTCATAAACAGGCCCATGAGCAGCACGATGGTCCAGGTGTTCTGGGTAAAGTTGACGACCGGCACGAGGGCGGTACGTACCTTCATCATGGCATAGCCGCTTTGACGCTGCGCGGCATGGCCTGCCTCGTGACAAGCGACAGCAACGCTTGCGACCGAGCCGCCCGAACGGTTGGAATCCGACAGATACAGGTTGTTGTCCTGCGGGTTGTAATGGTCAGTGAGCTCACCGGCGACACCCTTGATACCCACGGCATTGCAGCCGTTGGCGTCGAGCATGCGGCGAGCGACCCTGGCGCCCGTGTCGCCGTCCGAGCGAACCTTGGACCACGTCTTGTACGTCGAATTGATATAGCTCTGCGCGGCAAGGCCAAGCACCGTGCAGACAAGCACAACCAGCAGGTACAGCGGGTCGATACCAAAGCCGTATCCATAGTAATAAGGCATGCGAATTCCTCCGAATCGAGTTACACGTTGGAGGCATTTTACCCACTCAAGCGGCTAGGCTTCCTTACAGCAATTCAATTTTGCCATCTTTGACCGTCAACCCCATATTACCCGAGAGCAGATCGTCCAGACGCGAGCCCACAAGCTCAAAACGCCAGCCTTCGCGCAGGGGGCTCTGCTCGGGGTGCTCAATATAGTCGGCCAGGTCATCGCGCGAGGCAATGACCGAGGTCGCCACGCCCGAGCGCTCGGCAACCAGGCGGATGAGCGCGTACATGAGATCCGTCACGCTCTCAAGCTCCGGCGAAATCTGGCGATGCCCGCGCACCATGAGCGGCAGGCGATCGTGCGGGCAGCTCGCACCGCGCTTGATGGCCATGAGCGCGCCGTCCACGTCGCGCTCCCCCAACTGGTCGGTACCGCGAATGCTACGGAACTCCTCAACGCGCACGGGATTGCGCTTAACGAGCGCCAGCAGCGTATCGTCGGACATGACCCACTTGCGCGGGATGTTGCGGCGCTCGGCGCGGTCCTCGCGCCAGGCGGCGAGCTCGCGCGCGATGCCCAACTGGTGACGGCTGCACGAATTGATGCGCTTGACCTTGCGGAACGCCTCGTGGCGATCGGCGCGATAGTGCGACTCGTCAGCCAGCGGGCGCAACTCGTCGAGTACCCAGTCCACGCGGCCCAGCTCGCGCAGACGGCTCATCATCTCGGTATAGGCGACGATCAGGTACTTGACGTCATCGATCGCGTACTCAATCTGCTTATCGGTCAGCGGGCGACGCGACCAGTCGGTCAGCGACTCAGTCTTGGGCAATGAGACGCCGCAAAACGTCTGCACGAGCGCGCCGTAGGAAATCTGCTGGCGCTCGCCTAAAAAGGCGGCGGCCACCTGCGTGTCAAAAATCGGACGCGGCAACACGCCTACGGTATGAAGCATAACTTCCATGTCCTGCGAGCAAGCATGGAACACCTTGGTCACGCTCTCGTCGGCCATGAGTTCGGCCAAGGGAGACAGGTCGTCGATCACCAGCGGATCAACCGCGACGCTCTCGGCAGGAGTGGCAATCTGGACCAGGCACAGGCGCGGATGGAACGTGCGCTCGCGCAAAAACTCGGTATCGACGGCAATCGCGTCAAACTCACGGGCGCGCTGACAAAAGTCGAGTAGAGCCTGATGTGTGGAAATGTACATATCAACCCATCGAATAAGGTTAGGCCCGAAAAACACGGGTAGGATATCGGCATTGCCTTACAACTATACTCGGTTAGTCACAGAACGGGAACGTAAGTATGCGCTGCCTTATCATCCACAACCCGGCATCGGGCCCCAGCTCAGATGAAATCTACGCATTCACGCACGCCCTCGCGCAGGGCGGCGACGAGGTCGTGATGCGCTTTATCGGCGATGGCATGGAACCCGAGGACGCCGTGGCAGACGTGCGCGAATTCGATCGCGTGGTGGTCTCGGGCGGCGACGGCACCGTCTCCAACGTGCTCGACCAGATGCGCGGATGCGGTGTCCCCACGCTCGTCTTCCCCTCCGGTACGGCCTGCCTGTTCTTCAACAACATCGGTAATGCCCCCGAGGCGGCGGCGCTTGCCAAGGCTTGCCGCGCCGGTCGCACGGTCAAAGTGGACATGGGCGAGCTCTTTTGGCTCGACGAGAACGGCAACGAGAAGCGCCACGGCTTCATCATCATCGCCGGATCGGGCTACGATGCCGAGATCATGATGAAGGCCGCCCCCGCCAAAAACGACATCGGCGAGATCGCCTATTTCCTGTCGGCGCTCGCCACACCCAACCCCACGGTGGCGCACTTTACGATTGAGCATGACGGCATTGTCGAGGAGCTCGATGGCATCTGCTGCATGGCCGGCAACACCTCGGTCATTCAAAACGACATCAACCTGTTCCCCGATTGCCGCATGAACGACGGCATGGTCGACATCGCAGTCATCGAGCCCGTAAAAACCGTCCAGCTCCTGCCCACCGTGATCACCGCCGCGCTCGATCCCGCCGGCAAGGTGCTCGGCCGCCCGCAGTTCAAGATCATCCAGACCAAGGAAGCCAAGATCACCTGCACCCCGTCGCTGGGCATGCAGTTCGATGGCGAGATTATCTCCAGCAATTCGGGTGTCTTTGGAGCCCGCGCGCTTCCGCAATGCCTCGACCTCATCGTCGACGAATTCTCCCCGCTCGGAAAATAGGAGGACCCTATGAACGACAATCCCCTGCTCGGCTTTATCATCATCGTTTTGGCCATGCTCGTCGGCTATGCGATCAACGTGATCCACCGCCGGAAGAAGTAATTCCACATTGGTATGATATTCATCCAATTATCGTCTCCCCTGCTGTTTATGCATTTGCCAAACAGCAGGGGGATTTTCATTTCGGGCATTCCCAGCTACTTTATTCGGCTACAGTAATCACAGGGCGCCTTTATTAAAGTAAAGCTACAAACTGAGTATAATTAACCGCTCATCGCATATTTCATTACGCTTATCGAGTAAGTTTCTTTCATAGATGAATATTGTTTCCAGTTCGTTACGCTAATGGGGTGTCTTTATTGGCTGAAGCCCTCTGGCAACGGAGGGCTTTCGCACGCTGGGAGGGAAAATGAGGAAAACTCACCCCGTCAACGCGCTCAAGAAGCTAGGCATAGGCCTCGCCTTTGGAGCTGCAACCATCATGTCCATGCCGACATCTGCGCTCGCCTGCACGCAGATATACATGGGCAAAAACCTTACGGCCGACGGCAACACGTACTACGGCCGCGCCGAGGACTTTGGCAAGCGCTATCTTAAGCACTACGGCATCGAACCTGCCCACGAACCTGGCTTTAAGTACAGCTCGATTGAATCTGCTTTTGAATACACTTCGAACAAGCCTACCTATCGCTACAGCTATGTACGCGACCACCCCTCCAACTGGATGGGTCGCACCGACGCCTACTCCGAGGCCGGCATCAACGAGAAGGGCGTCTCCTGCTCCGCCACGCTAAGCACCTCCTATAACGAGGAGGCCGCTGCAGCAGACCCCATCGATGAGGAAGTGGGTCTGGGCGAGTACAGTTACGGCAGCATCATCCTGGGCGAGAGCGCCACGGCCCGCGAGGGCGTCGAGCTTCTCGGCAGCCTGATCGATGATCAAGGCGTCTGCACCAACGACCAGATCATCATCGCCGACAACAACGAGACCTGGCTGTTCGCCACACTTTCCGCCCATCAGTGGATCGCCATGAAGCTCGCTGACGACGTCGCGTCGCTCAACCCTAATATCGGGAGCCTCAACTACGATGTCGACCTCAATGACACCGAGAATTGCCTCCACTCTGAAAAGATCCAATCCATGCCCGAAGAAAAGGGTTTCGCCAAATACTCCGCTGACGGCAAATTCGATGTCGCCCAAACGTATGGCGAAAGCCTCGCCGATTCCGGCGTAAACCAGTGGTCCCGTTATGTGCAAGGCCGCAATTATTTTGGTAGTCAGCTGACCGAAGGCACAGATTACGACATTATCACAGTAAAGGAGAAAGGAAAACCTGACCAAAAGGGAGCCATGGTCAGCGAAATCCAGCCTTGATTGGCAACTTCATCCGAACACTTCCCACATTCATCCGCACATGTGCGG
>URNQ01000091.1 GCA_900549245.1 uncultured Collinsella sp. | reverse complement strand
CGGCGATGCCCTCGGCTGCCATCGAATCCAGGAAGCACGCGGCCAGACGGCCCAGGCCACCGTTGCCCAGCGCCGGATCGGGCTCCTGGTTCTCGATGACGGACAGGTCGAAGCCCATGTCGTCGAGCGCCTCGGCGACCATATCGCGCACGCCAAAGTTGAGCAGGTAGTTGTCGAGCAGTCGGCCGATCAAAAACTCGATCGAGAAGTAGTACACGCGCTTCTTGCCCTCGGCGGTGACGCGGGCGTCACTCTTGGTGGCAACGGTGCGCGCCTTCTCGGCCACGAGCTTGGCCAAGGCGTTAAAGCGGTCGAGGTCGCTGGCGGCCTCGACACTCTTGCCGCTGATGCTCATGACGGCATCGCGATAGAGCTCGGTAAACTCCTGCTTGTTGTCGAAGATCTTATTCATACGTTCCTTTCCCCCGGGAGTTGATCCCCGGAACGGTTATGACATGTATCCTACGCCCCCGCGGGGCGGGTAATTACAGCTGTAACGACTTTGTTACGCATCCTTGGCAGGAGCTTTAACAGCAGCTGCCTTTGCCTTGGGAGCAGCCTTTTTGGTGGCTGCCTTCTTGGTCGTGGTGGACTTGGCCGAAGCCTTGACAGCGGGCTTGGCAGTCTTCGTCTTAGCCGGAGCCTTTTTGGCAGCCGCGGTCTTGGGCTTCACCGAGGACGCACGCTTGCGCGGCGCCTTCTTGGGCTCCTCGACCACGGGCGGCTTATAGCTGCTGGGACCGCGGCGCTTAAGCACCACGCCTGCCAGGCCGGGCACCTTAATCTCAATAGAGTCCATCTGCCCGTTCCAGGGATAGGGCTCGCTCGAGCAGGTGTAGGGCTCCTCGCCGGCATAACCGCTGCCACCGAACTCGGGACGGTCGGAATCGAAGATGACCTCCCAGTCACCCTCGCGCGGCACGCCCACGCGGAAGCTCTCGTAGCTCGCCGGGTCAAAGTTGATCAGGATCACCAGATCGTCATCGACGTCCTCGCCCTGGCGCACAAAGCTCACGATGGACTGCTTGGAGTTGTCCGCGTCAATCCAGGTAAAGCCGTCGTCGGTGTAGCCGCGCTCGTACAGGGCGGGCTCGGCGGTGTACAGGTGGTTGAGCGCCTTGATAAACGCCTGATGATGACGGTGGGTCTCGTACTCCTCGGTCAGGAACCACTGGATGGACTCGTAGTAGCGCCACTCAATAAACTGGCCGATCTCGTTGCCCATAAAGTTGAGCTTGGCACCGGGGTGCGTCATCTGGTAGAAAGCCAGCGTGCGCAGGCCGGCAAACTGGCGCCACCAGTCGCCCGGCATACGGCCGATCAGCGAGCATTTACCGTGCACGACCTCGTCGTGGCTCAGCGGGCAAATAAAGTTCTCGGTAAAGGCGTACATGATGGAGAACGTGAGCAGCCCGTGGTTGCCGGGGCGCCACGGAAAATCGGTCTGCATGTAGTGCAGGGTGTCGTTCATCCAGCCCATGTCCCACTTGTAGTGGAAGCCCAGGCCGCCGTCCTGCGGCGGGTAGGTCACGAGCGGCCACGCGGTGGACTCCTCGGCCATCATCATCACGTCGGGGTAGTGTGCCTCCACGGCGCAGTTGACCTGGCGGATAAACGCGCTGGCGTCCAGGTCCTCCTCGGTACCGTACTTGTTGAACTTCTTTTGGCCGGGATCGTCGATGCCAAAGTTGAGGTACAGCATGCTGGATACGCCGTCCATGCGAATGCCGTCGACGTGGAAATTCTCGAGCCAATACAGCACGTTGGAGACCAGGAAGGAGCGGACCTCGCCACGGGCGAAGTCGAACTTGTGCGTGCCCCAGTTGGGGTGAATCTCGTTCTCAAACAGCATGTGGCCGTTAAAGGTGGCAAGGCCGTGGGAGTCGGCGCAAAAACCGCCGGGTACCCAGTCCATGATCACGCCGATGCCCGCCTCGTGGCACGCATCGATAAAGTGCATGAGCTGCTGCGGGTCGCCATAGCGCGACGTGGCGGCATAGTAGCCGGTCGTCTGGTATCCCCAGGAGCCATCGAAGGGATGCTCCATAAGCGGCATGACCTCGATATGCGTGTAGCCCATGTCGCGCACGTAGTCCACGAGCTCCACCGACAGGTCGTCGTAGGTGTAGAACTCGCCGCGCTGCGCGGGGAAGGGGTCCATGGGGCCTGGGTAGTTGCCGTACTCGTCCGGCTCGCCCTGCGGCGCATCGCCGTGGCGCTTCCACGATCCGATATGTACCTCGTAGATGTTGAGCGGCTGCGACATGTGGTTGTGGCCAGCGCGGCGCTTGAGCCATGCGGCATCGTTCCATTTGTAGCCATCGAGGGTCCACAGCACGCTCGCAGTACCCGGAGGGCACTCGGCCTTAAAGGCATACGGATCGGCCTTGTAGAGCTTTTCGCCCTCGTTGGTCTCGATGAGATATTTATAGAGCTGGCCCTGCTCGGCACCAGGAATAAAGCCTTCCCAAATAGCGCTCGTATGCACGGGCACCAGCGGGTTGGCTTCCTCATCCCAGTCGTTAAATTCGCCAATGACATGCACGCTCTTTACATCGGGCGCCCAAACGCAAAAGCGCCAGCCGCGCGTACGGTTCTGCGTGTCGGGGTGCGCGCCCATCTTTTCCCAGCTGCGCTCCCACGTGCCGATGCCAAACAGGTAGACATCGTCCTTGGTGAGCTCCGGCGCGTGCGGGGCGGCTTTACGGGTAGCGGGCTTTTTGGTTGCTGGCTTTAGCTTTGTATCGCTCACGTTTGATCCCATCATGACGCGGCAGCGTGTTGCCTTGGTGACTAGATGCGAAAGGTCCAAGGCTGCACGAATCGAAGGGACGGCGATAGTTCTATGATTCGTTCCACCTCGCGTGCTCGGTGGAACTTTCGGCAGAAACTACGATAACACCTGTACGTTACTTTTATGAAGGAAAGTGGTTTTAGGGCGGCGTTTAATCGGTAAGCGCCATGTTTAGACCACTGGCAGAATTGCCGTGGTAAAACTCTTGACAGTTTTATCAATTAGGGTTTCAAGATTGTTAGTCTGACGTTTGGTAAAACGTTTTTAGCAGGATGTTTACCATTTGACATCGAAAGGTTCGTTTATGTCCCAGACCGCTGCTCCCAATATCGCTTTTATTTTCGATTGCGACGGAACACTGGTTAATAGCACCCCCGTTTGGGCCTATGCCCAGCCCGAGTTATTGCACCGCCACGGAGTTGACGTGACGGTCGACGATTTTGCCCAGTTTGAGCATTTGTCGCTCGAGGACGAGTGCCAGGCCTACCACGACACCTGGGGCATTGGAGCGAATGGCGAGGAGCTGTATCGCGAGCTGAGCGACATCCTGATCGATGGCTACTCCAAGGTGCCACCGCGCGAGGGGCTCTTGGCATTTTTGGAGCAGGCGAAGGCGGCGGGCATTGCCATGTGCGTTGCCACGTCTACGCCAGCCGAGCTGGTTAAGTCTGCGCTTGCGGGCGCCGGGCTCGATGCCTACATGGAGTTTGTTACCACGACGGGTGAGGCAGGACGCTCCAAACAGTTCCCCGACGTATACGAGTTGGCGCTGCGCCGTCTGGAGGAGCGCTATGGGCATAAGTTTGACCGCGCATGGGTGTTTGAGGACGCCGTCTTTGGCCTTAAGAGCTCTGGCACCGCCGGCTTTAAGCGCGTGGGCATCTATGACCCGCACGGCCGTATGGAGCGCGACGAGGTGCGTGCCAACTGCGACATCTTTATCGACAGCTATGAAGAGCTGGACCTTGACCGTGTGCTTTCGTTTGAGGGCTAGGTGAGGCCCGTGGCTTGCAAGGTATTAGTGGTCTGCGGCTCGCCCGTGGTGGCGAGTGCGGATCTGTTGCGTAGGCTAGCAGGGGAGTGCGATCACGTTGTCGCCGTGGACCGCGGTCTCGATGCGCTGTTGGGCGCGGGACTGGACTGCGACGTGTATGTGGGGGATGCCGACACGGTGAGCGATGCAGGTCGCGCGCTGGTCGATGCCACCGAAGCATTTGAGGTGGAGCGTCATGACCCCTACAAAGACTATACCGATCTGGCGCTGGCGCTCGATTCCGTCCGACGCCGCTGGCCGGGTGCCGAAGTGGTTGCGACCTGCGCCACGGGCGGCCGCCCGGATATGGCGCTTTCCGTTCTGGGGTTGCTTGCAGGCTACGATGACGCTCCAGCCTGGATTGCCGAAGATGAGATCACGGCCCGCATCCTGCACGGAGGCGAATCCTGGACTATTGAGAATGCAACCGGCAAAACCCTTTCCATCATCGCCATAGCCCCCGGGACGGTGGTAAGCGAACATGGCTTGGAGTGGGAACTAGATCACACTTCGTTAGGTCTACTAGCCGACACAGGCATCTCTAACGTTGTCAGGTCAACAGCCACGATCCAAGTCCACACCGGCACCGCCATCGCTTACCTATATCAAGAGACATTTAGAGTCTGACCCAAAAAAGTCCTTGCACGTCGAGTCAACTTCCCCTATAGTATCTCCTCGTCACGGGGGCGTAGCTCAGCTGGGAGAGCGCTTGACTGGCAGTCAAGAGGTCAGGGGTTCGATCCCCCTCGTCTCCACCATCGTGAATGCAAAGGCCTTCGGAATTCCGAAGGCCTTTTTTCATGCCAAAATTCCTCGCGCTATTTCCCCACATCCACACCAACAAAAAGTTGCACAATTTATTTCCCATGTCTGTACATAGTTTGTTGTCCATACGCAATTACCAGTGCAGCTCGCTGCTCCAGTTGGGCTTCAGGAACGCTCCCAATTATTTCCAGCACCACAATAACCTGCGCCAACGTGAACAACATCCCAAAACAACCCCCTTAAGCACGTCAAATGAACGATATGTTGTCCAACGCAACCCAAATCAGTTTCGCTATCAGCTTGTGCTAGGATACCTAACGTTACATGAGTTCAACTGTGCTCACGGCTTCAGCAAGCCACAAAGCGCAGGGTCGATCAGCATCCGGCCGTAACGGCGGTGTTAGAAAAACCACGAGCTCCAACAGCGATTGCCATGCACGTTTTTCACTTGTTTTTGCGGCTATTTATAAGTTCGCATTAGAAGGTGTAATAAGTTGTTACGGCAAACTACGGCAGTCCTTCAGCTGTTTGCGTGCGGTCCAGTTTTGAAATCGCTTGACCGGCTCGCACGCAGTCAGCTGAGGTTGCAGGCATTCTTGCGATACGTGTCTGTGACCTCAGCGCTGCATTTATACATACCGTTCACGGTGGGGCAGAGCCACGTGCTTGTCTAACTGGGCTCAGGGTTTGAATATGGAGCGCCTTCGCGCACAAGCGCCCTGGCGAAGCCATACCCAAACCCCGTGAGCCACACGTAAGACAGCAAGGGGGTGGTGCTCGTGTGGTATGTGATCCAGGTCATTAACGGTCGCGAAGACGTTATGCGCGAGCGCATCGAGCGTATGGTGCCGACTGGTGCCATGCAAGAGCTCTTTTATCCCCAATATAAAACCGAGATTAAGGTACACGGCGAATGGGTCAACACGACCAAGCCGCTCTTTCCCGGATATCTCATCTGCGATACGGCAGATCCCCGCACCGTGCAACAGTATCTGCTACGCATGGACGACTTTGCCCGGGTGCTATCCCAGGACGGTCAGTTTGTGCCGCTGGCAAAAGAAGAGACCCAGCTCATTGACGGCTTTACGCATAGGGGAGACCGCGTAGTTCCCATGAGCGAGGCCCTAAAAGACGGCGACCAGGTCGTAGTTACGGCAGGTCCGCTGCTGGGCCACGAAGGTCTTATCAAAACCATTAACAGACGCAAGTGCACTGCTTATTTGGAGCTCAACCTGTGCGGCCGACGCGTAACTACGCGTGTTGCCCTCGCCGTGCTTTCAAACGAGCAGCGCGTCATGCGCAACCTAAAAAAAGCGATCGCCTAGCTGCAGGCGGCCGCTACAAAGAGCAGGGAGGATCCCCGACCTGGGGACGAAGTGTTGGAAGAGAACGTGTCGGATATTACAAAATATGCAACGGATGCGCCTGCGGGGGCGGCGCTGATTGCTCAGGCCAGGGACCGGGGTGAGGGGGCCGGCCGCTACAGGGCCATGCAATCAATCATGGACTGGGACCGCTCGCGCCTGGCCTACAGGGCCGTCAAGCGCACGTTCGACATCGTGTTCAGCGGTGTTGTGCTTGTAATTATCGCGATTCCAAGCTTGGTGCTCGCGGCGCTCATCCGCCTGGAGAGCGAGGGGAGCCCCTTCTACAGCCAGATCCGCGTGGGCCCGCCCCGACGGCAGCCTGACCACCTTCCGCATGTGGAAGTTCCGCAGCATGTACAGGGACGCCGACGAGCGCCTCGCCGAACTCAAGGAGCAGAACGAGATCGCCGGCGCCATGTTCAAGATGAAGGAGGACCCGCGCGTCACCAGGATTGGCAAGTTCATCCGCAAACACTCCATCGACGAGTTCCCGCAGTTCCTGAACGTGTTCCTGGGCCAGATGTCCGTGGTAGGCCCGCGCCCGCCGCTGCCCAACGAGGTCGCTGAGTACACCGAGTACGACCTGCAGAGGCTAGCAGTGAAGCCAGGGATTACGGGGCTCTGGCAGGTGACGGAGCGAAACTCCACCGGGTTCGACGGCATGGTCCGCCGTGATCTCGAGTACATAGCCAAGCGCGGAATCGTCATGGACCTCAAGATCGTCCTCCTCACGGTTCTTGAGGTCTTCAACGGAAGCGATGCGTACTAATGCCTAACTCTAATGCTCGATTCGAATCGGAGAAGAAAATGAAGATTGCCGTCGCCGGCACCGGCTACGTCGGCCTGTCCCTCGCCGTCCTGCTCTCGCAGCACAACGAGGTCCACGCGCTGGACATCGTGCCCGAGAAGGTCGAGAAGATCAACAGCTACGTATCGCCCATCCAGGACGACGAGATCGAGCGCTTCCTGGCGGAGGCAAAGGCGGGGGAGCGGCAGCTCGACCTGCGCGCCACCGTCGACGTGGCGGAGGCCTACACGGGCGCCGACTACGCCGTCATCGCCACGCCCACCAACTACGACTCGGACAGGAACTTCTTCGACACGAGCTCCGTCGAGGCCGCCATCGCCGCAGTGCGCTCGGTGA
>URNQ01000090.1 GCA_900549245.1 uncultured Collinsella sp. | reverse complement strand
CCTCTCTTCATGAGCCCCGCAGTCCGCTCCGACTGCGGGGCTTTTGCTATTCACCTAGTCATTGAGCAACCCGGCACTTGGGGACGTTCCTTTCCTGCCGGCAGCTTGGGACAGTCCTTAATAGTCATTGGGGACGTTCTTAAACGACTAGTCAAACAAGAACGTCCCCAACGACTACTCATTTAAGTCTGTCCCCAATGACTGCCCAATGGCTGGGAAGGCGCATCCCACACCGACGCATTGCCTTCGGGCCCTCTCCCCAGGCTCTCCATAGCTCAGCTGGACTCCCCGCAACCTGTTCCGAGTTGGCGGAACGAGCGCGACGTGGAGTGTCATTCTTTACCGCGTTAGACTAGACGCAGGGAAAGGAGGAGGACATGGATGCTCGCGTCAAGCAGCTTGTAAATATGATCGAGGACGCTCAGCCTGTCGCTGTCGCGGTACTTGCCAAGCGTCTCGAGGTAAGCGAGCGCGCCGTGAGAAACTATATCCATCGCGCAAACGACAGCCTTGCAGGGGTTGCACGCATCGTTGGCAGCAAGGGGCAGTATCGTATCGATGTTGCACGTGCAGATGAGCTTGCTCGCTTGCTAGACGGTGCGGCTCTGGCCCATCCGGGCATTCCTGATACGCGCGATGGCCGTGTGTCCTTCCTTCTTAACGACCTCCTCATGCGGTCCCAGTGGGTGACGATTGAGGAGTATGCGGATTTACTCTACGTTTCGGCGCGAACTCTGTCCAATGACATGCGTCTGGTAGAGCAGAAACTCGCCCAATTTGACTTAACGCTCGAAAAGCGCCCACGCTACGGAATCCGCGTTGCGGGCGGGGAGTCACAACGGCGCCTGTGCCTGGCCTCGCTGGTGAGGCCCGTGTTGCCCGACACCGACGATGCAAAGCTCGCCGAGCGCCTGCGGGCCATCGCCGCATGTGTGGACGATGCCCTGACGGCCTCGCCCGTCACGGTGAGCTCGCTGGCATCCCGCAATCTCATCATGCATCTTTACATTGCTCTTGGCCGCATCGAGCAGGGCTGCTATGTCCCAGCTGCAGAATCGGACGTTCAAAAACTGGAGGGAACGCGCGAATACGCCGCGGCTTTCCAGATTGCCGCAAACATCAAGGATGCCCTGGGCGTGAGCATGCCCCGAGAAGAGGTTGCCTTTATCGCAATCCATTTGCTCGGCAGGGGCACGGGCGTGCCCGAGAAGGGCTCTGCCGTTATCTCGGACGAGATGTGGGAGATTGCTTCCGAGATGGTACGTGCGGTCAACGATGAGTTTAGGTTTGACTTTAGCGGCGATCTTGAACTTCGCATGAACCTTGCTCGGCATATCGGCCCTCTGGGCTATCGCCTTGAATATCACATGCATATGGATAACCCCATGCTGCCCGATATCAAGACGAGGTTTCCGTTGGCCTATTCGATGGCAGCTGGCACCTCGCAGGTACTCGAGCGTCATTTTGGCAGTCAGCCCTCTGATGAAGAGCTCGGCTACATCGCCATGGCATTTGCCCTGGCTCTCGAGCAGCAAGCCGACCAGCCGCGTCGCAAACGCATCTTGATCGTGTGCGCCTCGGGAGCGGGAAGCGCCCGTATGCTCGAGCACCAGTACCGCAAGCAGTTTGGCATGTATATCGATTCGATTGAGACATGCGATGTCGCCCGCGTGGGAACGTTCGATTTTTCGCACATCGACTACGTGTTCACAACGGTGCCGCTCAACGTCAAGTTGCCCGTGCCCGTCCGCGAGGCCGATTTCTTCTTGGAGACGAGCGATGTCAACGCTATCCGCAAGGTACTGAGCGACGACACTGCGCAATCGGACTCCGTATGCTCTTTCTTTAGCCGTGCCCTGTTCTTCAACCGCGTTGAGGCGTCGTCGAAGCAGGCCGTTCTCCGATATCTCTCCGAGCGCGCCGTCGAGAGCGGCCGTGTCGATGCCCAGTTTGCCCAAGAGGTCGCCGAGCGCGAGAGCGCGAGTGCCACCTCGTTTGGCAATGGGGTAGCCATGCCCCATGGGATGCATCCCTTGAGCGCCGAGGCCTTTGTTACCGTGGGCCTGCTCGAACATCCCATTCTTTGGGACGAATACGGCCATGAGGTCGATATCGTCTTTATGGTGTCGTTTGCCCGGTCGGGCGGCGATGAGGCGCGGATCTTGAGCTCACTGCTCGCCGAGATCTTTATGGACCGCCAGGGGGTCGAGCGCCTACGCGAGCGCCGGTCCTGGCATGAGCTGATGGCGCTTGTGCAAGCGCATACGGCTTAAGACTTCTTTTGTCGATAACCCTGTCTGTCTACCTGCAATAAACCTCGAGGATTGCGGGCGGGAGATAGGCGTTTCGAATATTCAAGTACAAACCAAACATCACGGGAGAGGAGACCGTTATGGACGATCAGGGAACCGAGATGGTTTCGTTTCAGCTGGTCGCTGCAGCGGGAGAGGCACGCAGCCTTGCCTTCGAAGCCCTTGAAAAGGCAAAAGCGGGGGATTTTGACGCCGCCGCCAAACTCATGAAGCAGTCAAAGGATGCGGGAATCAAGGCTCACCACATCCAAACGCAGCTGCTTTCGACTGAGGCAGCGGGCGAGCATCTGTCGGTGGATGTGTTGCTGGTCCATGCCCAGGACCACCTCATGTGCTCCATGCTTGCTCAGGAGCTCGTGCAGGAGCTGATCTGCCTGTATGAGTGCACTGCAACCAAGAACGCCTAGCGGCGTGCGGTGACTATCCAACCAATCAATGCGAAGGGAATCCCTTATGAAGATCCTTCTTGTTTGCGCAGCTGGTCTGTCTACAAGCATTCTGATGAAGAAACTCGAGAAATATGCGGAGCAAAACGGCATCGAGCTCGATATCGATGCGGTGGGTATCGGCGAGTATCAGGAGACGTGCGCCAATTATGACGTGCTGCTCTTGGGGCCGCAGGTGTCCTACCAGCTCAACACCGTCAAGCAGGGGAGCGGTAAGCCGACCGCGGTCATCCCCGCACAGGACTACGGCATGGGCAACGCCGCCAACGTGCTGGCGCTCGCCCAGTCGCTGTTGGGTTAGGAGGCGACCATGGAGAAGTTCATGACCCTGCTTCAGGAAAAACTGACCCCTATCGCCAATTTCTGCGGCACCGAGCGCCACTTTGCCTCCATGCAAAAGGGCTTTATGAGCGCGATCAGCTTCATCTTGGTATCTGCCGTCTTTATGATCCTCGCCAACCCGCCGGTCACGGCCGACCTGGTGGCGCAGGGCGGGTTCTGGTCCGTCTTTGGCCCTTGGCTCGATTTTGCGACGGCCAATAAGCTCACGCTGCTCATCCCCTTCAATATGACGATGGGCATACTGTCGGTGATCGTGACGTTCGCAATCGCCTATAACCTGGCGGGCACCTACAAGATGCCCAAGCTTAACGCCGGCATGACCTCGCTGGTGATGTTCCTGATCGCCGCGGCGCCGTCGTCCTACTACCAGCTTGCTGACGAGTCCGTGCTCCAGGCGGTCCCCTGCACCTATCTGGGTGCGCAGGGCCTGTTTACCGCCATCATCGTTGCCTTGGTCTCCGTCGAGGTCACGCGCTTCTGCCAGACCAAGGGCATCACCATCAAGATGCCCGATGGCGTGCCGCCGTTTTTGTCCGAAACCTTTGGCGCCATCGTACCTATGCTCGCCAACATCCTCATCTTCTTTGGCGGCAACCTGCTGATCCAGATGATCGATCCCGCGCTGTCCATCCCCTCGGTTATCGAGAAGCTGCTCGCTGCCCCGCTTTCCGTCGCAGTTGACTCTGTGCCCGGCGCACTGCTTATTTGCTTCATGACGCTGCTGTTTTGGTGCTTTGGCGTCCACGGCAACATGATCGTAATGCCCATCACCGCCCCGGTCTCGCTTGCCGCCTTTGCCGCCAACGCCTCGCTCTACGCTGCCGGGCAGCCGCTTGAGTTCCACCCGGTGCTCATGTCGTTGGCCATCAACCTCATCGGCGGCACGGGTAATACGTTCTCTTTTGTGGCGCTCTGCGCGTTTAGGGCAAAGTCGCAGCAGCTCAAGGCATTTGGCAGGGCATCGATCGTGCCGAGCTTCTTCCGTATCTCCGAACCCGCGATCTTCGGCGCGCCCATCATCTTCAACCCGATCCTCATGATTCCGTTTGTGCTAGGCGGCATGATCTCGGCCCTGCTGTATTGGGGTGCGGTCTCACTGGGTCTTGTCTCTAACTTCTACATCTTGGTGAGCGGCACGTTCCCCATCTTCGTTCAGGGCTTTGTCCAGTGCCTCGACCCGCGCATCTGGGTGTTTACGATCGTTTTGATCGTGGTCATGGCTGTGGTCTGGTACCCGTTCTTTAAGGTGTACGATAACCAGCTCCTGGCTCAGGAGCAGGAGAACGCCGCGGCAGCTTCTGCCGAGGATACTGAGTAGCATGAGTTACTTTGACAGAACGTCTGCCGCCGGTATGCCCGAGGGCTTTTTATGGGGTGGTGCCCTCGCCGCCAACCAGGCCGAAGGGGGCTGGAACGAGGGCGGCCGCGGCATGTCGCACTCCGACCTGATCCCACAGGGTTCCGACCGCTGGGATGTAATGTTTGGCAGGCAAAAGCCCGTGGACGATCCGGACAGGCTGTATCCATGCCGCTGGGGCAACGACTTCTTCCATCATTGGCACGAGGATGTCGAGCTCTTTTCCGAGATGGGCTTTAAGTGCCTGCGTCTTTCAATTTGCTGGAGCCGTATTTTTCCCACAGGGATGGAGACCGAGCCCAACGGCGAGGGCTTGGAGTTTTACCGTCAGGTATTCGAGGCGCTGCGCGAGCATGGAATCGAGCCGCTTGTGACGCTGTCGCACTACGACTATCCGTTGGCTCTGGTCGAGCGCTATGGTGGCTGGCAAAGCCGAGAGATGATCGAGCGGTATGCGCACTACGTCGAGACCGTCGGACGCGCGTACCAGGGCCTCGTGCGTTATTGGCTTACGTTCAACGAGATCAACAGCGTGGCGCTGTCCTATCTCAACGCGGGTGTCACGCTCGAGGATGAGCGTGACCGTGCAGCCGTGACCGCGGCGTTCTCGCACCATATGTTTATGGCGAGCGCTCGCGCTGTCGAGATTCTGCACAAGATCGATCCCGCAAACAAGGTGGGTTGCATGGTCGCTGCCGGTGCGACCTATCCGTACCGTTGTGCGCCCGAGGACGTATGGCTTGCGTATGAGGAGGACCGCGGCCGCTACTTCTACACAGACGTGATGGCTGCGGGCGCCTATCCTGCTTGGAAGCTGCGTGCACTCGAGAAAGAGGGTGTTCACGTGCCCTTTGAGCCGGGCGATACGGAGTATCTGGCAGAGCATACGGTCGACTTCATCTCGTTCTCGTACTATTGCTCGCGCTTGGTGTGCGCCGATGATCAGGTGATCGCCGAGAAGGCGGAGGGCAACGTGTTCCCGACGCTGCGCAATCCGTACCTCAAGGATAAAGAGACTGCCTGGAAGTGGCAGATCGATGCGCTGGGTTTGCGCGTGACGCTTGCCGGCTACCACGATCGTTACCATCTTCCGCTCTTTATCGCCGAGAACGGTGTGGGCGGACTCGATGCGCTGGAAGACGGCAAAGTCCACGATGCGTATCATATTGATTACCTGCGAAGGCATATTCTTGCGCTGCGCGATGCAATTGTCGAGGACGGTGTTGACCTGATGGGATACACGCCGTGGGGCTGTATCGATTTGGTGTCGGCCTCGACGGGGCAGATGAAGAAGCGCTATGGCTTTGTTTATGTTGATGCCGATGATATGGGCAAAGGCACGTTCGATCGCTACCGAAAGGACAGCTTCTGCTGGTACCAAAAGGTCATTGCATCAAATGGCGAGGACTTGAGTTAACTCTTGCAGGTCTGTTGCCCCCGCGGTCCGCTTCGGCCGCGGGGGCTTTTGTTATTGAGGCGGCTGTTCATGAGGAGCATTGCAGGCTGCGGAAACCCGGCACTTGGGGACGTTCCTTTCCTGCCGGCAGCTTGGGACAGTCCTTAAAGGCCGCATCGATCAACTGCGGAAAGCACATCCCAGAATGAGCGTCCAACATGGGGTGCGGTTTCCCTTGAGGCCCTCAATCGGAAAATGCATCCCGGATTTTTGTCGAAAAGCGGTCCCTAGTTTCCCAAACGGGCCGCTAACGGAAAGCGTATCCCGCTATTGAGCTCCAGAGCGGGATGCGCTTTCCGTGTCGGCAGTTTCTGGCAGCCTGGGGCTACTCATTTAAGTCTGTCCCCAATGACTAGTAGTAGGCCCACATGGCTTCGACTTCGTTAAGGACCTCTACGACGCCCCAGCGGCGGGTGCTGCGGCTGGCCGAGTTGGGATCGAAGACTTCAATCTGGTCGGCGTCGTCAATACCGTAAAGCACAATGTAGTGGCCCACGTTGGTAAAGGTGCCCGGCCGAACGGCGGCGATGACGGGCGCCCCCGACCGCAGCGCCTGAGTCATCGAGCCGCGATCGTTATGAAGCTCCGTTCCGTTAAGTCCCAACTGCCACGCACCGCTCGTCATAAACGACCATTCGGTTGCACCGGTGGGGGCGTAATTGCCTGCCTCGGAAAGCGCGCACATATCGACGGGAGTCATATCGGTGCGTCCCGTCTTAAAGATATAGACCATGGTGAGGCACGTAGGCCCGCAAGCATTTTGGCGGATGGTACCGCCGGCGTAAGGCAGCTCCGACCATGCAGGGTCGATCTGATAGATATGGGGCATCGTGCCGGCTTGCCATTGCGAGCGCGGGGTCGAAAAGGCGAAAGAATAACCGGGCGCGACGGGGGCCTTGAGCAGCTTGTCCTCGGCGGTGGGCTCGAGACCGGCCGAGCCGTGGGACATACAGGAGCTCATAAGCACAAAGACCAGACAGGTGAGGATAGAGCACAGTGCGAGGCGAAGCCGACGAGCCGGCAGGGCGGGGACATTCACGTACGATGTCGAGCGGTAGGGCTTGCCGTCGCGTCCGCCTTGGGGATGCGAAAAGAAGCGGTTGATATGGATGCCGGGCTGACGTGCGCCGTTGCGGCGCAGTTGCGGAACATCGGCCTGACGCTGTCGAGTGCGCGCGCCCAAGCGGCTATCTTGCTGCGCGCTTGTGCCCGTGCTCGGACGGCCACTCTGCCGTGTTCTGCTTGTCTGCTGCCGAGACGAA
>URNQ01000089.1 GCA_900549245.1 uncultured Collinsella sp. | reverse complement strand
GGCGCCGGTCGCCGCCCTCACCCGCGACGGATTGCTGGCCCGCGCGCTCCATGCCGAGCCCGCGCGCTCCATCGCCGTCATGCCCAACAACGAAGAGGCGACCGTCGAAGTCTGGCCTTCGCTCGACCACGCCGCCGCAGCGTTTGAGGCTGCGACCAGCGCAAACACCGAGGGCGAGACCGCGGACGCCGACGACGTCATCAGCGACGAAGCCGCCGGCGCCCTCATGCCCGAACCTGCCGCCATGCTCGACCTGGGCGACGGCAAGCCGCTGCCCGTGCTCATCCCCGAGTCCGAGCAGTTCGCCAACCGCCTGCGCAAGAATGCCCGTCTGCGCCGCAAGTGGGCCAGACGCGAGGGCGTGAGCTGCTACCGCGTCTACGATGCCGACCTGCCCGACTACTCCGCCGCTATCGACCTGTACGAGGGTTGCCCGCAGACGCCGGGCCGCTGGCTCGTCATCGCCGAATACGCCGCGCCCAAGACCATCGACCCCGCACTGGCCCAGGCCCGTATGCTCGACATTCTGGCCATCGCGCCGCGCATCCTAGATGTTCCCGCCGAGCATGTGCACGCCAAGGCCCGCATGCGTTCGCGCGGCGGCTCGCAGTACGGCAAGCAGGGCGCCGGCAAGGGCGGCTCGGGCGAGCGCGCCAATATCGCGCGTCGTCGCCTGCCGCTCATCGAAGAGGGCGGCCTCACCTTTGCCGTCAACTTTGACGACTACCTGGACGTCGGCATCTTCTTGGACCACCGCGTCACCCGCAACCTGGTGCGCGAGCACGCCAAGCAGGCGCGCCGCTTCCTCAACCTGTTCGCCTACACCGGCACTGCCACCTGCTACGCGGCCGATGGCGGCGTCGAGGAGACCGTGACGGTCGACCTCTCCAATACCTATCTGGACTGGGCCGAGCGCAACATGCGCCAGAACGGCCTTGTGGGGCCTCAGCATCATTTTGTGCGCGACGACGTGCTCGCCTGGATTCGCGACCAGCGCCAGACGCGCAACCGCTGGGACCTGATCTTTGTCGACCCGCCCACGTTCTCGAACTCCTCCAAGATGGGCCGCCGCACCTGGGATGTCCAGCGCGACCATGTTGAGCTGTTGGCCGGCGTATCGCGCCTGCTCGCGCAGGGCGGCCATGCAATCTTTAGCTGCAACCTGCGCGGCTTCCGCCCCGAAACGCGCAAGCTCGCGCGCGTGGGCGTGGTGCTGGAGGACATTACGGCGCAGACCATCCCCGAGGACTTCGCGCGCAACCAGAAGGTGCACCACTGCTACATCGTGCGCCGCCTGCCCATCGAGGACGCCATGGCCGAGGTCAGCTTTAGCGCCGAGGAGATTGCCGAGCGCGTTGAGGAACTGCGCAACCCCGAGGCCCGCAAGCCCCGTGCGGCAGTACCCGCGCACGCGCAGACCGGCGACCGAGGACCGCGCGGCAACGGCAAACCCTCCCCCGCCGGCAAGCCCAAAAAGAAGAGGTTCTACGCCAGCAAGCCCAAGGGCAAATAACAAAGTTGCGGTGGAATACGGACTGTTTTGCCTGGAATTAGGCAAATTTAGACCGTATTTCACCGCAACTCATATTGGGATGGTGGTTGGCGATCTAGCCTTGGATGACCAATCGGTAGCCGATGCCCACATGCGTCTGGATATAGCGCGGATGCGCGGGGTCGGACTCGATTTTCTTGCGCAGCGTGCCCATAAAGACGCGCAGGCTCGCCAGGTCGCTCTTGGTCGCCGTGCCCCAAATCTCGTGCAGGATAAACTGGTGCGTCAACACCTTGTCGGCGTTGTGCGCCAGCAGACACAGGAGCTTGTACTCGATCGGCGTCAGGTGCAGTTCCTCGCCATCCATCATGGCAATGCCGGCATCAAAATCGATATGCAGCTCACCGGTATCGAACGAGCCCTCGGAGGCAACGCCGCCCGTTTGCGCATACGAAAGGCGCCTGAGCGTCGTGCGAATGCGCGCGAGCAGTTCCTCGACCGAAAACGGCTTGGTCAGGTAGTCGTCGGCACCAGCATCGAGCGCGCGGATCTTGTCCGCGTCCTCGCTGCGCGCCGAGACCACGATGATCGGCATGCCCGACCACGTGCGCACCGACTCCACCACCTTGACGCCGTCCATATCGGGCAGGCCCAGATCGAGCAGCACAATGCTCGGCGCCTGCGACGAGGCGGCGGCGATGGCAGCATGTGCGGTCTCCACGGCCATATGGCGCAAGCCGTGCGCCTCGAGCGCGGCGACGATAAGGTTGCGGACGGCGGGATCGTCCTCAACGACCAAGATGAGCGGTTTCACGGCAGAGTTCGGCACGGCGCTACTCCTTATCAAACGAAACATCGGCGGCGGGAAGCTCAATCGTAAAGACCGAGCCGTGCGGGTCCGCCGCGGCAACCTCTATGCTACCGCCATGCGCCAACGCAATGGAGCGGCAGAGCGAAAGACCCAGGCCCACGCTGCGATGGCTGTCGGCAAGACCGTGGTTGGCGGTGTAGAACGACTCAAAGATTCGCTCGCGGTCCTCGGGTGCGATGCCCGGCCCGTCATCGGCAACCGAGCACGCCACGCGTCCGCCGTCGACGTCAATCGAGATCACGATATGCGAGCCCTCGGGCGTATAGGTGATGGCGTTGTTCACCAGGTTTACCACCAGCTGCACCATCAGGCGCGCGTCGACGTTGACGAGCGCCGGCTCATCGCACGCCGCCACCTTAAGGTCGTGCTCGCACACGGCCGGATTTACATGGCGCAGCGCCTCCTCGACGATATCGTCCATAAGCTCGAACGTGGTCGACAGATGCATGCCGCCGCCCTCGAGCTTGGTGATGGCGAGCAGGTTCTCGACGGTGGCGTTGAGCCACAGCGCATCCGAGCGAATGGATAGCAGCAGGCCGCGGCGCGTCTGGGCATCGAGCACCGCGGTGCCGGTCGAGCCCTGATCGAGCAGCACGTCGGCATTGCCCGAAATACTGGTAAGCGGCGTGCGCAGATCGTGCGAGATGGAGCGCAGCAGATTGGCGCGCAGCTGCTCATTTTTGGCAAGCACCGCCGCCTCCTCGCGGGCCTCCATGGCGCGGGCGCGATCGAGTGCCAGCTCGCCTTCGCTCACGATGGCATCGGAAAGTGTCCGCTCCTCGTGCGTCAGCACGTCGGGCTCGGCAACGATAGCCAACACGCCCACCACCGAGGCGGGATCGCCCGCGCGCACCATGGTGTCGCCCGAGCGCACGGTCAGGTAGATGCCGTAGAACGCCGAGCCGCCGTAGGTGGCATCGAGCGGCGTTCCCACATAGGCGGACGCCGAGAGCCGCGGCGGCATCTGCGGCGCCAGTTCATGCACCGGCGCGACATCGCCCACGGCCGTGTATGTCGCACGCGGCAGCAGGTCATCGCCCTCGGCGTCGGCGCTGTACCACACGACTGGACAGCCCGAAAGACGTGCCAGCTGCGTTGCCATAGCATGGACAATCTGCTGCTGATCGGCGCAGCGCTGCAGCATGCGGTTGGTCTCGAGCACCATCTGCGTGCGCCGGTCGCTGGCGGCGGCCTGCGCCAAGGCACGACGCAGGGCAAGCGAAATCGAGCTCGACACGAGCGAGACCGAAAACATGATGAAGAACATGCCAGGATAGACGCGGTCGATAAACGACAGCGAGTAGCGCGGGTCGACAAACAGGAAGTTGTAGAGCGCCACGGCGGCAGCCGAACTCAGCAAGCAATACAGGCGGCTCCAGGTAAAGAACGCGCACAGCTGCACGGCGAACACATAGACGATCATGATGCTCGGCGCGAGACCCGGATGGTCGAGCAGCGCGCCCACAATCGTCGCCGCGACCAGCAGCCCCGCCGATACGCAGGCGTCATACAGAGGGCTGCGACGCGTCAGCGTCGTGCGCCGCCACCAAAAGTTCTCGGCAATATCGCCGTCCGCATGGACGTCCATCAGCGCCCCGCCCCTCTCTCAAAAGCAAAAACCACCACAAAGGGGACAGGCACCTTTGTGGTGGTTTCCCCTTGTGGTGGTTCCAAGTGTATAGCCTTTGCAGCCTGCGGTCGTTAGACAAACAGCGCGTGCGCGAGCAGTGCGCACACGCACGCCGCGACAAACACCAGCGCCACGACCGAAATCACGCGATCGGCCATGTCCATGTTGGCCCGATTCGTAAAGAACCGATCTTCGGCGGCGTCGACGCGCGCCTCACGCACCAGTTCGGTCGCAAGATCGCGACCGTCAAGCACCTTTGCATCCATGGTTTCCTCCCAGGACTCAATCCCCGTCATTACAAGCCCGCCCGTTCTCAGACAAACCTCGAGCGTCGCCTACGGACGCTCGTTGGGGGCCAGGCGTTGCATCTTGTTCACGGCCTTGAACTTGGTGAACAGCGGCACGTACTCAAAGCTCACGTTGGAGTTCTCCAGGCCGTACCAGCGTGCAGGCGTGCCGGCGGCGCGACGAATGATGTACTTGAGCGTGATGGCCGTACGCTCGCTCGGCTCCACATCGCTTTCGGGCGCCAGAAGCTTACGGATCAGGACGAACTTGAACGTACCGATGTTGCCCGGATCCTTGTAGACCGAGTAGTCATGCGTCTGCGCCGGCAGCTCGCCGGTGGCAGCCAGGTCCTGAACGACCTGACGCAGGTAGGCATTGACGCGCTGGTTAATCTTGTAGCCCAGGTACAGATGCACGCGGAACACGTAGTCGGTGCCGAACGTCTCGACCGAATAGGCAAAGGTATGCGGTTCGTCCATGGTCTCGACATTCACGAACCACCAGGCGCGAGCGCGCTTGGGATGCTTGTCCAAGATCGAGTAGACGATATCACGGTCGATGTAATCGGTATGGGTGTCCTTGGTCAGGTACACGATGTTGTCGCTCAGGCGCTCGTAGCGATCATCATCGCGCAGGCGCTTGAGCTGCGGCAGGTAGCTGCGCAGCGGCAGCAGCGTAAACTGGCGCTGCTCAACAGCCGTACCG
The DNA here is from genome assembly GCA_900549245.1 of uncultured Collinsella sp. Taxonomy (GTDB): domain Bacteria; phylum Actinomycetota; class Coriobacteriia; order Coriobacteriales; family Coriobacteriaceae; genus Collinsella. The sequence goes on along the minus strand of URNQ01000089.1, from coordinate 2,260 downwards.
TTGTACCAGCACACCATGATGCCCATGATGAGCGCGGCCATGAGGATGGTGAAGTAACCGCCGTGGAAGAACTTGGTGAGTGAGCTCACGAAGAAGAAGCCTTCGAGCAAAAGGAAGAAAGCCGCGAAGATCCACGGAGCAACCTTGAGCTTGCGCTCCTCGTGCAGGTAGAAGAAGAGCAGCAGCGTGGTGCACATCATAGTCAGCGTAATGGCAAGGCCGTAGGCGGCTTCCATATGCGCCGAGTTCTGGAACAGCAGCACCACGATGACGCAGCCGACAAGCATGACGTTGTTGACCATGGGGATGTAGAGCTGGCCCTTGGTCTCGGCAGGGTAGAAGACCTGCATGTGCGGCATGAGGTCCAGACGGCTGGCCTCGGACACCAGCGAGAATGCGCCGGTGATGAGCGCCTGCGAGGCAATGATGGCCGCGACGGTGGAAAGGCCTACGGCAAACGGGCGCAGGCCCGGGGCGAGCATCTGGTAGAACGGGTTGAGATCGGCAATGCCCATGAGCTCGGGGTTGGCAGCGTTGTTCATAAGCCAAGCGCCCTGGCCCATATAGGACAGCAGCAGACAGCACTTAACGAACGGCCAGGTAGCGTAGATGTTGCCGCGGCCGACGTGGCCCATGTCGGAGTAGAGCGCCTCGGCACCGGTGGTGGCGAGGAAGCAGCTGCCCAGGATCATGATGCCCGCGTGGTTGTTGGGGCTCAGCAAAAAGGCGATGCCGCGCACCGGGTTGAGGCACAGCAGCACGGCGGGGTGCTGGAAGACAAAGAACAGACCCGTGCCGCCCAGGAACAGGAACCACAGCGTCATGATGGGGCCAAAGGCGTGACCGATTTTGGCCGTACCGATGCGCTGTACCAAGAAGAGCGCGATGATGATGGCGAGCGTAATGGCGACGACGCGGCCCTGATCATCGCCCAGCACGGCATGGACCGCCGGGATGGTGCGCAGGCCCTCGATGGCCGTGGTAACGGTAACGGCCGGCGTCAGGATGCCGTCGGCGAGGAGCGCCGCGCCACCCAGCATGGCAGGGATGATGAGCCATTTGCCGCAGCGCTTGACCAGGCTGTACAGGGCAAAGATGCCGCCCTCGCCGTGGTTATCGGCACGCAGCGAGATCAGCACGTACTTGATGGTGGTCAGCAGCGTGACCGTCCACACGACAAGGGAGAGCGCGCCGAGCACGAACTCCTCCGTAACGCTTCCGATGCCGCCGTTGCCGGCAACGAGCGCCTTGGTTACATACATAGGGCTGGTGCCGATATCGCCATACACCACGCCCAGCGTGACGAGCATCGCCGAGATGCTCACAGGAATCGCAGCGTGCGAGGCTGCCTCCTTGGCCTTTTGTTCCATAAGCCGGTTTCCTCCCAACTTTAATGTTCGAAGGGATTATAGGCAATCGGCCCATGTTTTAATGCACTGTTTTCCCAGCTAGATAAACATTTATACGGCCTTTAGGCCACCGCAGCGATATGGAATGTGACAAAGGGGCTGTCCCTTTGTCACATTCGTCATTTTCCGAGCCAGTTTTTGAACCACCACTCCATGGAGCGGCTCATCTCGGCCATAAAGGGACTCGTGTGCTTGCGGGTATAGATGTCCACGACGCGCTCCCCCACCTCGCGGGCATGCGGACGGAACATCGCGTCCATCTCGGCCACCTGCGCGTCCATAGTCGCGTCGTCCGCACGGCGGTAGCGTTCCTCGTGCACCAGGTTCACCACGGGGTGCGCGATTGCCGGGCGCTCTTTGCGAGGCGTGCCGATGATGAGCATCGACAGCGGCATGGTATACGGAGGCAGATCCAGCAGCTCGGCCACTTCCTCGGCATTCTCGACGATATCACCGATATAGCAGCTCCCCAAGCCCAGAGCCTCGGCGGCAACCACGGCGTTTTGCGCGGCGATCACGGCGTCCTGGGCCGCGATGGCAAAGTCGCCCAAACCCGGCGCGCGGCGGGGCGCCTTGCCCGTACGCTCGACAAACTCGGGCTCAAAGCAGCCCACGTGCTCAAACAGATCGATCCACTTGGCATAATCGACCACAAATATTAGTGCCCAGGGCGCCTTGGCGATCATGGGCTGGTGGTCGCACAGGTCGGCCAGACGATCGAGCGTGGCCTGCTCGCGGATGCTCACGATGGAATACATCATCATGGCGCCTGCCGACGGCGCACGGCTCGCCGCATGCAGAATCGCCGCCCGCTGCTCGTCGGTCACCCCCACCGGGCCGGCGGTGTGGCG
>URNQ01000088.1 GCA_900549245.1 uncultured Collinsella sp. | reverse complement strand
GTCAACGGCGGTCGAAGCCGTCGACGTCGGCGGACGGGTCGGCCTCGGCATAGCCCTTGGCCTGCGCGTCGGCAAGCACGTCGGCGTAATCGGCGCCCTCGGCATCCATGCGCGACAGGATATAGTTGGTGGTGCCGTTGAGAATGCCGGCGATGGTCAGGATCTTGTTGCCAACCAGGTCGTGCTCGAGCGTGCTCACGATGGGGATGCCGCCACCGCAGCTGGCCTCGCACTTAATCTGCACGCCGCACTCACGCGCTTTCTCGGCGAGCGTCTCGACATGGCGGCCCAGCAGGGCCTTGTTGGCGGAGACGACATGCTTGCCGTTCTCGAAGGCGGTGGTAAAGATCTCGGTTGCGGGGTGCTCGCCGCCGATCAGCTCGACGACGATGTCGACGGCGGGGTCGGTGACGACATCGTGCCAGTCACTCGTAAAGGCCTCGCGCTCAATGCCTGCCGCCTCGGCCTGCTCCCAGGCAAGCGCACAGGCGCGGGTCAGCTTAAGGTCGATGCCGTAGGCTGCCAGGTACTCATCGTGGTGGCTCTTGATCAGACGGGCCACGCCGCCGCCGACGGTTCCCAGACCGATTAGACCGACGTTCACGGTGCGCAGGGGTTCGCTCATAGATAGCTCCTTCGTGCATCTTATGGATGGATTAACCGCTTAAAGGTTGAGTGCATTCTAGCGTGAACCGAGGGCGCGTGCTCGCCAGGCAACAGGAGTCGCACAAAACGGCACCCCCGAAACGCTGCGGAAATATTGGAAACATGCTCGCTACAAACGGAACTCCGTAACAAACTGTCAACGTTTGCGCCATAAGGTTTGCCCCGTACCGCAAGACGGCCGCACTGCGGCCAGCGAAAAAGGGGGACACCATGTTCAACATCAACAGCACGCTCAGCCGTAGGAATTTTCTCGCCGGCGCCGCGGCGCTCGGCAGCACCGCCGCACTCGCTGGTTGCTCGTCGGGCGGTTCGGACGGCGGGTCCGCCGATGACGGCAAGACCTTCAAGATCGGTGTCATCGGCCCTCTGACCGGCGCCGCGGCAACCTATGGCGTCTCGGCCGAGAAGGGCGCCAAGCTTGCCGCCAAGGATTTCTCGAACAAGGACCTCAAGCTTTCGCTTAAGTCCGAGGACGATGTCGCCGACGGAGAGAAGGCCATCAACGCTTTCAATACCTTGTGCGACTGGGGCATGCAAGCGCTCGTCGGCCCCGTCACAACTGGTGCCGCTGTCGCCGTCTCGGGCGAGATCGCCGACGATATGCTCATGGTCACGCCTTCGGCCTCGTCGCTCGACGTCACCAAGGATAAGAGCACGGTCTTTCAGGTTTGCTTTACCGATCCCACCATGGGCGCCAGCGCTGCGAAGTTCTTGGCCGAGAAGTATGCGGACGCCAAGATCGCCCTGTTCTACAACTCCGGCGATACGTACAGCTCGGGCGTTGCCGATGCCTTTGCCGAGCAGGCCAAGGAATCCAAACTAGATGTCGTCTCTACCGTGACGTTTAAGGACGATTCCTCTTCGAGTTTCACCACGCAGCTCACCAAGGCCAAGGAGGCCGGCGCCACGCTCATCTTTGCACCGATCTATTACACGCCGGCGTCCGTTTTGCTCAAAAACGCCAAGGACATGGGCTACGACATGACCCTCATGGGCACCGATGGCATGGACGGTCTGCTCTCCGTTGAGGGCTTCGATACCTCTCTTGCCGAGGGCGTGCTGCTCATGACCCCGTTCTCTGCCGACGATGAGAAGAACGCCGACTTTGTCAAGGCATATAAGGACGCCTACGACGAGACGCCCAACCAGTTTGCTGCCGATGCCTACGATTGCGTCCACGCGATTGTCGAGGCAATCGATAAGGCAGGCATCGACATTACGGCCGACGGTGCCGACATTGCCGGCGATCTTGCCAAGGCCATGCGCAAGATCAAGATCGAGGGCCTGACGGGCGAGTTGACGTGGAACGACAAGGGCCAGGTCGAAAAGCCCGCTACGGCCTATGTGATTCAGGACGGCAAGTACATCGCCGCCTAGGTGCGTACAAAACGCGACCGGTGAGGCAGTTTTAATCAGGGCAGGGGCGCTTGTAACAGAATGGAAATATTACTTTCACACAATAAAGTGGCTAAACTGCATAAAGCGATAGAAATACGCATAATTATGGATAAATGGACAAAACAAAAGAAAAGTTGAAATAATCGCCACTTTTCTCAACTAAAGCGTCTACTATTTTGCGAACGCCGAACACGGCGAAGGATGGCCTGTCGGGTAACCGAAACCCGACGAGATTTGAGAGGAGAGCCGCATGTCGAGCCTCACCGGTAAGTCATTGAACCCTGTTATGAATCGCAGGAGCGTTATCGCGAGCGCAGCAGGTCTGGGGGCGATGTCCATTCTAGCTGGTTGCTCCTCCAACGGCGGCGACAGCGGTTCCGCTTCGAGCGACGCTTCGTTTAAAGTCGGCACCATCGGCCCGCTGACCGGCGCCAACGCGTCTTACGGCAAGTCCGTTACCCAGGGTGTCGAGCTTGGCTGCAAGGATTTCTCGACCAAGGAGCTGCCGCTTGCCAGCAAGGCCGAGGATGACCAGGCCGATGGCGAGAAGGCCGTCAACGCCTTCAACACCCTGCTCGACTGGGGCATGCAGGCCCTCGTCGGCCCGACCACCACGGGTGCGTCGGTTGCCGTTGCCGCCGAGTGTGGTAACGACCCCAAGACGTTCATGATCACCCCGTCCGCGTCCTCCGAAGACGTCACCGACGGCAAGGATTGCGTCTTCCAGGTTTGCTTCACCGACCCCAACCAGGGTGTCAACGCTGCCAAGTTCCTGGCGCAGAAGTATGCGGACGAGAAGTTCGTGCTGTTCTATAACTCCGGCGACGCCTATTCTTCGGGCATCGCGGATTCCTTTAAGGCCCAGGCCGCTGAGTCCAAGCTCGAGGTTGTTGACGAGGAGACCTTTAAGGACGACTCCGCCACGAGCTTTACCAACCAGCTGACCAAGGCCAAGCAGGCCGGCGCCACCATGATCTTTGCGCCGATCTACTACACGCCGGCGTCCGTCCTGCTCAAGAACGCCAAGGATATGGGCTACGACGTCAAGATGATGGGCTGCGACGGCATGGACGGCATCCTGGGCGTTGAGGGCTTCGACACCTCTCTTGCCGAGGGTCTGCTGCTCATGACCCCGTTCTCCGCCGACGACGAGAAGAACGCCGACTTCGTCAACGCTTACAAGGATAAGTACGGCGATACCCCCGACCAGTTTGCCGCCGACGCCTACGACGGCGTGCACGCGGTGGCCGAGGCCCTCAAGGAGGCCGGTCTTGGTGTCGACGCCGACCCGACCGAGGTCGCCGAGAAGCTGCCCAAGGCTATGCTCAAGATTACCGTTGACGGTCTGACCGGCAAGCTCACCTGGAACGATAAGGGCCAGGTCCAGAAGGAGCCCACGGCGTACGTCATCACCGACGGCAAGTACGTACAGGCCTAATAGGCCGCCTTACATAGAGCGGTTTTGATCCCAAGCAGGGGAGGTTTTGGCCTTCCCTGCTTGCTTGGTATCTAGGGACGATGTAACGTCCCTGTTTCATACATCAACTGGAAACCTATTCGAAAGGGGGATGTGGAACATGACGGTCTTTATCCAATACCTGGTCAACGGCCTTTCCATGGGCAGCGTCTACGCCATCATCGCGTTGGGCTACACCATGGTCTACGGTATCGCCAAGATGCTCAACTTCGCTCACGGCGACGTCATCATGGTCGGTGCCTATGTCTCGTTCTGTGCCACGTCGTATCTCGGCCTCCCGGGCTGGGCATCTGTAATTCTCTCTTGTGTGGTCTGTACCGTTCTCGGTGTTCTCATCGAGGGTCTGGCATACAAGCCGCTGCGTCAGGCGGGCCCGCTGGCCGTTCTGATCACGGCTATCGGCGTGTCCTACTTCCTACAGAATGCCGCACAGCTTCTGTGGGGCGCCACGCCCAAGAACTTCACTTCGCTCGTCACCTTCCCGGTGCCGAAGTTCTTGGCCAAGCTCAACGTAAGCGCCGTCTCGCTCGTCACCATCGTCGCCTGCCTGGTTATCATGGCCGGCCTGATGTTCTTTACAGGTAAGACCAAGATGGGCAAGGCCATGCGCGCCGTGTCCGAGGACAAGGCCGCCGCTCCAGAAGCTGTCATCAACGTCAACCGCCCCATCTCGATGCCGTTTGCCATCGGCTCCGCCCTTGCCGCCATCGCCGGCGTGCTGCTGTGCTCCTACTCGCCGGTGCTGCAGCCCACGACGGGCGCCATGCCTGGCATCAAGGCCTTCGACGCTGCCGTTTTCGGCGGCATCGGCTCCATCCCCGGTGCCTTTGTCGGTGGCATCCTCATCGGCATCATCGAGGCGATGGCGCAGGCATACATTTCCACGAGCCTTGCCAACTCCATCGTCTTTGGTGTTTTGATCATCGTCCTGCTCGTCAAGCCTGCCGGCCTCTTGGGCAAGTACGTCCCCGAGAAGGTGTAGGTGAGCGTTATGAAGTTTCTTAAAGACAAGCAGACGCGTCACGACTTTGTCACGTACGCCATGTGCATCGTGGCCTTCGCCATCGTGTTCTTTATGCAGTCCAACCACATGATTCCGCGCATGATCGCCGGTCAGCTGGTTCCTATCACGGCCTATATCGTCATGGCCATTTCCCTTAACCTCGTCGTCGGCATCGCGGGCGACTTGTCGCTGGGCCACGCGGGCTTTATGAGTGTCGGTGCCTATACGGGAATCGTCACCGCCGTCGCGCTGGAGAGCGCCGTCCCGTCCGATCCGATGCGCCTGATCATCAGCATTGTGGTCGGCGCTATCGCCGCTGCCATCTTGGGCTTCCTGATCGGTATCCCGGTCCTGCGCCTGAGCGGCGACTATCTGGCCATCGTGACCCTGGCTTTTGGCGAGATCATCAAAGAGATCGTCACCTGCCTTATCGTGGGCGTCGACTCCCGCGGCCTGCATGTGATCTTTAACATCACGGGTAACTCCACGATTAACGACCTGCACCTGCTCGAGGACGGCACCGCCATCATCAAGGGCGCTCAGGGTGCCTCGGGCGTGTCGACGTACTCGACCTTCCTCGCCGGTGCCATCCTGGTCATGGTTGCACTCGTGATCGTGCTCAACCTGGTTCGCAGCCGTACCGGCCGTGCCATTATGGCCGTGCGCGACAACAAGATCGCTGCCGAGTCCGTGGGCATCTCCGTCACCGAGTACCGCATGATCGCCTTCGTGGTTTCCGCCGCTCTCGCCGGCGCTGCCGGAGCCCTCTTCGGCGGAAACTTCTCGCAGCTTTCCGCTACCAAGTTCGACTTCAACACGTCCATCCTCATCTTGGTGTTCGTGGTCCTTGGCGGTCTGGGCAATATGCGCGGCTCCGTCATCGCGGCGGCGTTGCTCACGGTGCTTCCCGAGCTGCTCCGTCAGTTCTCGGACTACCGCATGCTCATCTACGCCATCGTGCTGATCCTGGTCATGATCTTTACCAACAACCCGCAGCTCAAGGCGTTCTTCGCACGCATTAAGGACCGCTTTGCTTCCAAGAAGGAGGTGGCAGCCGATGCCCAGTAAGTTTGAGTTCAACAAGGGCAAGATGGTCCCGTATCCTTCTGGCGCCATCGTTCCCGACCGCGACCTGGGTCAGCGCCCGGCGCTCGAGTGCATCCACTTGGGCATTGAGTTTGGCGGCCTTAAGGCAGTCGACGACTTTAGCCTGACCATCGGCAAGACTGAGATCGCCGGTCTCATCGGCCCCAACGGTGCCGGCAAGACCACGGTCTTCAACCTGCTCACCAAGGTGTATCAGCCCACGCACGGCACCATCCTGCTCGACGGCGAGGACACCTCGGGTAAGTCGGTCTATCAGGTCAACCGCATGGGCATCGCCCGTACCTTCCAGAACATCCGCCTGTTCAACACCATGACGGTGGAGGACAACGTTAAGGTCGGCCTACACAACCAAGAGCGCTACTCCGGTTTTGAGGGCGTGCTACGCCTGCCGACGTATTGGAAGCACGAGAAGGCCGCCCACGAGCGCGCCATGGAGCTGCTGTCCATCTTTGATATGGAGCATCTGGCAAACGAGCAGGCCGGATCGCTGCCTTACGGCGCTCAGCGTCGTCTGGAGATCGTCCGCGCGCTTGCCACCAACCCCAAGCTACTGCTGCTCGACGAGCCTGCCGCCGGCATGAACCCGTCCGAGACCGCGGAGCTCATGGAGAACATTGTCAAGATTCGCGACACCTTCGGCATCGCCATTATGCTTATCGAGCATGATATGTCGCTCGTCATGAATATCTGCGAGGGCATCTGCGTGCTCAACTTTGGTAAGGTCATTGCCAAGGGCACGGCCGAGGAGATCCAGAACAACGACGCTGTTATCGAGGCATATCTGGGCAAGCAGGATAAGGGGGAGAACTAAATGGCAGAGCCGATGCTTTCCGTCTACAACATCAACGTCTGGTACGGCGCCATCCACGCCATCAAGGACATCTCCTTTAACGTCAACGAGGGTGAGATCGTGGCCTTGATCGGTGCGAACGGCGCCGGCAAGTCCACAACGCTTAAGACTGTCTCGGGCCTGCTGCGTTCCAAGACCGGCTCCATCAAGTTTATGGGCGAGGACATTACCCATACGCCTGCCGACAAGCTGGTGGGCAAGGGCCTGGCCCAGGTGCCCGAGGGCCGTCGCGCCTTTTTGCAGATGACGGTCGAGGAGAACCTGGAGATGGGCGCCTATACACAGCCCAAGTCCACGGTGGCTCCGGGCCTGGAGCGCGTCTATGAGCAGTTCCCGCGCCTGAAGGAGCGCCGTCGCCAGGTCGCCGGCACCCTTTCGGGCGGTGAGCAGCAGATGCTCGTTATGGGGCGCGCCCTTATGAGTAACCCCAAGCTGCTCATGCTCGACGAGCCTTCCATGGGCCTGGCGCCGATTCTGATTGAGCAGATCTTCCAGATCGTCGAGGACCTGCATAAAGCCGGTACCACGGTGCTTCTGGTCGAGCAGAACGCGCAGATGGCGCTCTCGATCGCCACGCGCGGCTACGTGCTCGAGACCGGCAAGATCACCATGACCGGCACCGGCCAAGAGCTCCTGCACGACGACAACGTCCGCAAAGCATATCTTGGTGGTTAATCCATTCAACAAAGGGGCGCTGACTATCCCGGTCAGCGCCCCTTTTTAAGTTGCGGTGAAATAGGGACTAAATGAAGGCTCCAGAGGCCAAAACAGTCCCTAT
>URNQ01000087.1 GCA_900549245.1 uncultured Collinsella sp. | reverse complement strand
ACGGTAAACCGCCCCGTGGCGGAAAGAACCTCGGCGATGCCTCCGATCCGCTGCTCGTGTCGGTTCGCTCGGGCGCTCCGTTCTCCATGCCCGGCATGATGGACACGGTCCTCAACCTGGGCCTCAACGACGATTCCGTCCAGGGTCTTATCGCGCAGACGCAGAACCCGCGCTTTGCCTGGGACAGCTACCGTCGCTTTATCCAGATGTTCTCCAACGTCGTCATGGGCGTCGACGCCGACCTATTCGAGAACGCCCTGACCCAGGCCCGCCTGGTCGCCGGCGTTCGTGTCGATTCCGAGCTTTCGGCCGAGGACCTGCAGGAGCTCGTCGAGACCTTTAAGGGCATCTTCTCCGAGAACGTCGAGGCGACCCTGTATCCCGAGCTCGAGGTCGCCGACGGTAAGCCCGTTTTCCCGCACGATCCGGAGCTCCAGCTGCGCCTTGCCATCCAGGCCGTCTTTGGCAGCTGGATGAACGAGCGCGCCTGCATCTACCGCAAGCAGCACGGCATTTCCGACGAGCTCGGCACCGCCGTCAACGTCCAGGCCATGGCCTTTGGCAACAAGGGCGAGACCTCTGCGACCGGCGTCGCCTTTACGCGCAACCCGGCCGACGGCACCAAGGAGTTCTATGGCGACTTTTTGGTGAATGCCCAGGGCGAGGACGTCGTCGCCGGCATCCGAAACACCGAGCCCATCGCCGACCTCAAGACCACCTCGGGCCTCGAGTCCGCAGGCGAGGAGCTCGAGCGCGTGTTCCTGACGCTCGAGGATCATTACCGCGATATGTGCGATATCGAGTTTACCATCGAGCAGGGCAAGCTCTGGATGCTCCAGACCCGCGTGGGCAAGCGCACCGCCACTGCCGCCCTGCGCATTGCTATCGAAATGGTCGAGGAGGGCCTCATCACCCGCGAGGAGGCTGTGAGCCGCATCGATCCCGCGCAGCTCGACCAGCTCCTGCACCCGCAGTTCGACGCCTCCAAGAAGTACGAGGCCCTGGCCAGCGGCCTTAACGCCAGCCCTGGTGCCGCCGTGGGCGAGGTCGTGTTCTCGAGTGATGACGCCGTCGCGCGTTCCGCCGAGGGCCACAAGGTCATTCTGGTCCGCTGGGAGACCAACCCCGACGACCTGAAGGGCATGGTCGCCGCCGAGGGCATCCTGACCAGCCACGGTGGCAAGACGAGCCATGCCGCCGTTATCGCCCGCGGCATGGGTACGCCCTGCGTTTGCGGCGTTGAGCGCTTCCACATTGACGCGGCAGAGAAGGTCGTGCGCATCGAGGGCAGCGACCGCGTGCTGCGCGAGGGCGATGTCATCTCCATCGACGGCACCCAGGGTATCGTCGTCGACGGCGCGGTCGACCTGGTCTCTGCAGAGCTCACCGGCGACCTGGACACCATCCTGTCTTGGGCCGATGAGATCCGTTTGGACGAGACCGACGGTCACGCCAACCGCGTGCGCGTCAACGCCGACAACCCCGAGGATGCCGAGCTCGCGCTCGAGTTTGGCGCCGAGGCCATCGGTCTGTGCCGCACCGAGCACATGTTCCTGGGCGATCGCAAGAACATCATCCAGAGCTTTATCCTGTCTGACGATGAGGCCGTGAAGCAGCAGGCCCTGGCCGACTTGCTCAAGGTTCAGACCGAGGACTTCCTGGCGATGTTCAAGACCATGTCCGGTCGCGATGTGGTCGTCCGCCTGCTCGATCCGCCGCTTCATGAGTTCCTTGATAATCCTCGCGAGCTCGAGGTCGCCATCACCAAGAAGGAGGCCGCCGGCGCTCCCGAGGAGGAGCTCACTGCCCTGCGCGCCCGCCTGCGTCGCATTGACGGCATGGTCGAGTCCAACCCCATGCTGGGCTTGCGCGGCGTGCGCCTGTCCGTCGTCTTTGGCGATCTGCCGCTCATGCAGGTTCGCGCCGTCGCCACGGCTGCTGCCCGCCTTATCAAGGAGGGTGTCGACCCGCGCCCCGAGATCATGGTTCCGCTCGTTTCCATCACGGCCGAGCATGTCCAGACCCGCGAGGTTATCGAGCGCGTGATCGCCGAGGTTTCCGCCGAGGAAGGCGTCGAGCTCAATATTCCCGTGGGCACGATGCTCGAGCTGCCGCGTGCCTGCATGGTCGCTGACGAGATCGCCCATCATGCCGACTTCTTCTGCTTTGGCACCAACGACCTCACCCAGACGACCTTTGGCTTCTCGCGCGATGACGCCGAGGCCAAGTTCATCCCGCTGTACCTGCACAAGAAGATCCTGAAGGACAATCCCTTCGAGACCATCGACACGGCGGTGCTGGAGCTCGTGCGCTTGGCCGTCGAGAAGGGCCGCGCTACCAATCCCGACATGCACTTTGGCGTGTGCGGCGAGCACGGCGGCGACCCCAAGTCCATCAAGGGCCTGTTTAACGTGGCCGACGTGGACTACGTGTCCTGCTCGCCCTATCGCGTGCCCCTCGCGCGCCTGGCTGCCGCTCAGGCCAAGCTCGAGGCCAAGCGTTCCGCCTAACGTTTTGGGTTTAGACGCCTAGCGTAGCCCCCTTCATGCCGCCCGTCTCATTCGTGAGACGGGCGGTTATCATGTGCGGGTTTTGTCTTTTTGTCTGCGTAAAAAAATGTTCTTGCAGCAGAAACCCGCGCGTGTATACTCGAATACGTTTGTTCAACTACGTGCCGGCCAAGGTGGTACGGCACCTCTAGAAGAGTAAGGAATTGCACATGGATTACATCCGCGCAATCGAGCGTCAGCAGATCCGCGAGGACATTCCTCAGGTTCGCGTCGCCGACAACGTCAAGGTTCACTACCGCATTAAGGAAGGCGACCGCGAGCGCATCCAGGTCTTCCAGGGCGACGTCATCCGCATGGCCGGCGCCGGTGCCCGCGAGACCTTCACCGTCCGCAAGATGTCCTTCGGTGTCGGTGTTGAGCGTACCTTCCCGCTTCACAGCCCCAAGATCGCCAAGCTCGAGGTCGTTCGTCATGGTCGCGTCCGTCGCGCCAAGCTGTACTACCTCCGCGACAAGGTGGGCAAGGCTGCTCGCATCCCCGAGAAGCGCTAAGAAGATCGCAGCGTCTGTCCACTCGTTTGGACACAAGGGTCACCTTCGGGTGGCCCTTCTTTTTATCTGATTTGCATGCAAGGAGGGCCTGGTATGGCCAACATGACGAGCTCGGTTTCGGCATCGCAGGTTGCCGGTGAGTTGGCGAGCGCTACGTTTGAGGAGATTCCCGCCCTCGTGGAGCATTATCGCGAGGACCCGCGCCAGCAGGTGATCAAGGCTTGTGAACGCGCCCTCAAACGCCATGACAAAGAGCTTGCCGAGCGCGAGCGCGTCAATGACATGTACGAGCTTATGCATGAGCTTGGCGGCGATGGGGTGGTCGTTGGTGTCGACGAGGTAGGTCGCGGATCGGTGGCCGGCCCTTTGACGGTATGCGCCGTCTGTCTTCCGATGGAGCCGCGCGTCTGGGGTATCAACGATTCCAAAAAGCTCACGCCCGCGCGCCGCGAGTTGCTCTCGGTGAAGATTGCCGAGGTGGCGACGGCAATCGGTTTTTGCCATATCGCGCCTAAGGATATCGATGAGATGGGCATGGCCCGTGCTATCCGTACCGCCGTTGCGGGCGCCGTGGCCGATACGGGACTTGAACCCGACTGCGTCCTCATGGATGGCAACCCCTTGGGCGCCGTTCCTAACGAGCGCGATGTGGTGAAGGGCGATGCCAAGATCGCCTGCATCGCCGCGGCGTCCATCATGGCCAAGGTCACGCGTGACGAGATGATGGTCGAGTACGACGCCGAATACCCCGAGTACCATCTGGCCGAGTCGAAGGGCTATGCGAGCCCCGAGCATATCGAGGCCATTCGCAAACATGGACTTTGTCCGCTGCACCGCGTGAGCTTTTGCGGAAACTTTCTGCAGACTGAGCGCCTTTTCTAGGCCAATTGTGGAGATAGGGACCTTAAAGGTTCTATAAACCTGCTGGTAGCGGGCCGTATGCAACAGCATTGCTGCGTACGGCCCGTTTTTTGACGGCATTTGGTCAGCTTTTGGTTTGCTTCCGGTACTTACCCGCATGAAAGGTGCCCTCATCATCGGGGCAATGCAGTGTGCGGGAAAGGAGACCCCATGAGTGCCGCAAGCAAAAAGAGCAAGACGCAGCAGCTCAAGGAGCGTTGGGAAAACGGCGAGCTCGACTGCGGAGCGATGACGCCCGAGTTTATCAAGGGACTCAGTCCCCGCGAGCTGGGCATGCTGGGCGAGCTGATCACCATCGACTACTTTAACGAACGCGGCTACACCTTGCTGGAGCAGGGTTATCGTTGCACCGAGGGCGAGGCCGATCTGGTGCTGCTCGATGAGCTCGACGATGTCGTGGTGATGGCCGAGGTCAAGACCAGACGCGTCGCACTGGATTGCAACACGCGGGTCTTTCCCGAGGAGGCCGTGGACGCTCAAAAGCAACGCCGCTACCGCCGCATCGCAAGCTGCTATCTTATGGAGCATTATCCGCTCAAGGCGATTCGCTTCGATGCCGTGGGTGTCACCATTCGCGGCGGGCATATCGCCGAGATCGAGCATCAGTACAACGCGTTCGATTGGCAGGTGTCGTGATGGCGTTCGAGACGTTTGCCGTTCACGCGGCCTGCATCCGTGGCGTCGAGGCGATTCACGTCACGGTCGAGGTCTCGCTTGCCGGTGGCGTTCCGGGCATTCAGATGCTCGGTATTCCGAGTATGGAGGTGATGGAGTCACGCGGTCGTATTCGCTGCGCGATGCGCTCCGCCGGGTTCGAGATCCCACGCTCGGGCATTACGGTCAACCTAGCGCCCGGTGATATTCGCAAGACCGGTAGCGGCTTTGATTTGCCCATCGCCATCGCGGTTCTGGCGGCCGATGGGCAGATTCCCCGCGACAACCTCGATCGTTGTCTTATTGCTGGTGAGCTTGGCTTGGACGGTACGGTGCTTCCTGTCAAGGGCGAGGTGGCGTTTCAGCTATTGGCGCGTGATATGGGGCTGTCCTTTATCGCCGGCAGGTCCGATCAGCATGTGCCGCTTGCGGGCGTGGATTGTGGATTCATCGATCATTTGTCTCAGCTTGCCCATGGCATGGGCGATGCCGCGCGGCACTACTTGGATTCCGAGGGTGTTGAGGCGACCTTTGAGCCCGAACTCGACTATGCCGACGTGCTAGGGCAGGAGGTTGCCAAACGCGGCATGGCGCTGGCGGCAGCGGGTGAGCTCGGTTTGCTTATGATCGGGTCCCCGGGATCGGGCAAGACGATGCTCGCGCGTCGTATGACCGGCATCCTGCCCGAGCTTTCCGTTGAGGATCAACAGGAGGCGCTGTGCATCCATTCGGTTTTGGGTGAGAACATTGATGGCTTGTTGGCGGGACACCGGCCCTTCCGCAGTCCCCATCACAGTATTTCGACCGCAGGCCTCATTGGCGGAGGACGCCCGGTGCATCCGGGTGAGATCAGCCTGGCTCATGGCGGCGTGCTCTTTTTGGACGAGCTTGCCGAGTTTCCCACGGGTGTGCTGCAGACGCTGCGTCAGCCCATCGAGCGCGGCTATGTGAGGATCGTGCGCGTCGACGGGGCCTTTACCTTCCCTTCGCGCTTTCAGCTGCTGGCTGCGAGTAATCCCTGCCCCTGCGGCTTTTTGGGCGACCGTGAGGTGCCATGCCGCTGTTCGGCATCGATGGTCGAGCGCTATCGGTCTAAACTGCGCGGTCCTTTGGCCGACCGTATCGACATGATGATCGATGTGACCCGTCCCGACCCCCAGGTGATTATCGAGGGAGCGGAGGGTATGTCGTCGGCCGAGTTACGTGACTACGTTGTGCGCGGTCGCGCCTTTCGCGCCTGGCGCGAGTCCCGTATGGACGATGCGGATGCCGAGGCCGAGGATGATGAGACGCGGTCCATTGACGGCGTCGTTTCGACCTTTGAGCTCGATGATGCGGCGGAGAAGTGTGTGCTCGGCCTGTCGAGGCGCACGCATCTCACGGGCCGCGGCATCGTGCGCCTGGTTCGCATTGCGCGCACGATCGCAGATGTCGCCGAGAGCGAGCAAGTGACGCAGGACCACGTGCTCGAGGCGGCGATGTATCAGGGAAGGAGGGACCAATGATGGCAGAGGGGACCTTTGAGCTGCATCCAGGTGATGCGTTGTTTCCCGAGACTGTTTTGGAGCTTTCTGATGTACCCCAGACGCTCTATGTGCGCGGCAACCCCGAGGTGCTTTCGACGCCCGCGCTCTCCATCATCGGCGCGCGCAAGGCCTCGCCGTATGGTCTTGCCGTGGCAGAGCTTGCGGCAAAGGTGGCGGTCGAGGCGGGCGTGACGGTAGTTTCGGGCGGCGCGGTCGGTTGCGACCAGGCCTCGGGTTGGGCTGCGGTCAACGCTGGCGGCAAACACGTCGTGGTGCTGGGGACGGGAGCCGACGTGGTCTACCCGCGTTCAAGCGCGGGGCTTATTACGCGCACGCTCGATACGGGTGGCGCGGTCGTGTCGATCTCCCCGTGGGGCATGGGTCCTCGCAAGTTTGCCTTTCCGCGCCGCAATCGCGTGATCGCGGCCCTGTCGCAAGCCCTCTTTGTATCCGAGGCGGGTATGCCTTCCGGGACGTTTTCTACAGCCGAGGCTGCTATGGATTTGGGGCGAGAACTTCTTGCCGTGCCGGGGTCGATCCTATCGCCCGAGTCGCGTGGCACGAATTACCTCATTGCGAACGGTGCCTGCTGCATCATCGACGAGGAATCTATCGAGATGGCTATCTCACGCATCTATGGAACCCTGCGCTACTCGCGCCCCGATGCTCCCGGCATTGCCGACCTGGATTCAACGCAGCAGACCGTGATGCATGCGCTCATCGCCTCTCCGCTTAAGGTCGACGACATCGCGGCGCTCGTCTCGCTCGATGCTGTCGGCGTACTCAAACTCTTGGGTTCGCTTGAACTCGAGGGCCTTATCGAGCGCATGATGGATGGAAGGTATGCGCCCTCCAAGTTTGCCCTTCACGCCCAGACACCCTTCGGTCACAATGGAAAACGTGTCAATTAGAAAGGTGTTTGCAGATGCAGTTCGATCAGGTGACAGTTATCGGTGGCGGTCTGGCGGGTTCGGAGTGCGCGATCCAGCTGGCAGATCGCGGGTTTGCCGTAAAGCTGTGCGAGATGCGCCCCCAGGTGAGCTCCCCGGCCCACCATACCGATCACCTGGCAGAGCTCGTCTGCTCCAATTCGTTTAAGTCGACCCGTCCGGATTCCGCGGCTGGTTTGCTGAAGGCCGAGCTTGAGCGCATGGGGTCAGTTCTGCTCGATTGCGCCCCTCGCGCGGC
>URNQ01000086.1 GCA_900549245.1 uncultured Collinsella sp. | reverse complement strand
CATTGCCGCTGGGTTGTCGAACGCATCGAACGATGCGGGCTTGGCGGGCGCGCAGCCGTCAAAGTACTTGCCGCTCATGTTGAGCGAACGCGAGATGAGGTTGCCCCAGCTGTTGGCCAGGTCGGCGTTGTAGACCTGCTCCATGCGATCGAAGCTGATGGCGCCGTCGGTGCCGGGGACGACGTCGGTCATAAAGTAGTAGCGATAGCCCTCGACGCCCAGCATGTCGATAACGTCCTGCGGAGCGATGGCGTTACCGCGGCTCTTGGACATCTTCTCGGCCTTGCCGGTCTCGGCATTGCGCACGGTCAGGAAGCCGTGGGCAAAGACGTGCTCGGGCAGGGCCTCGCCGATGGCCATGAGCATGGCGGGCCAAATGACGCAGTGGAAGCGGATGATGTCCTTACCCACGATGTGGAACTGCGCGGGCCAGCGATAGGCCAGCTCGGCACGCGCCTCGTCGGTGTCGACACCGTAGCCGACGGCCGTCATATAGTTGAGCAGCGCGTCAAACCATACATAGGTCACGTGACCCTCGTCGAACGGGACCTGAATGCCCCAGTCAAAGCTCGTGCGACTCACGGAAAGGTCGTTGAGGCCGCCCTCGACAAAGCTGCGAACCTCGTTCATGCGGAACGCAGGCTCGACAAAGTCGGGGTGCTCGTCATAGAGCTTGAGAAGCTTGTCCTGGAAGGCGGAAAGCTTAAAGAAGTAGGACTCCTCCTGGACGCGCTCAAGCGGACGGTGGCAGTCGGGGCATAGATGCTGGCCGACGCTGCCGTACTCCTCGTCGCCCTTCTGGACCTGCGTATCGGTGAAGTAGGTCTCGTCAGGCACGCAATACCAACCGTCGTAGCTGCCCTTATACAGATAGCCGGACTCCTTCATGCGCTCCCACAGGTACTGCACGGCATGATGCTGGCGCGGCTCGGTGGTGCGGATGAAGTCGTCGTTGGAGATCTCGAGCTTGCTCCAAAGCTCCTTGAAGTGCGGAGCCTGGCTGTCGGTCCACTCCTGCGGCGTCATGCCATGCTTGGCTGCGGCCTCGGCGACCTTCTCGCCGTGCTCGTCCATGCCGGTCAGGAACTTGACGTTATAGCCGGCGGAGCGGCGATAGCGAGCCTGAACGTCGGCGATGATGGTGGAATAAGCCGTGCCCAGGTGCGGATCGGCGTTGACGTAGTAGATGGGCGTCGTGATAAAGAACGAAGGCTTGCTTTGATCCATGGGGTTTGTCCTCCAGAAAAACGTTGCATACAGGGGATGATTCTAGCGCAAGGGCTGGATATCCTCCATCTATTGCATATCGAGCACCATGGCATAGACATCGCGCTTGCGGCGCGAATACTTCTGAGACAGGCGCTTGGCCACCGCAGACGCGGGCTCCCCCTCCTCGAGCGCGGTGCGGATATCCTCGCGCAGGGCATCGTCGGGATCCGCTACCGCAGCGCCAACCGGCGCGATGCCGGCCTCCTCGTCCTCGCTCGGCGGCGCGATGACCAGCGCAATCTCGCCCTTTACCTCGCCGCGAGCACGCAGCTCCTCGGCAAGCTGGTCAGCGGGCCCGCGCAAGACCTCCTCGTGCAGCTTGGTGAGTTCGCGGCAGACGGCAAGCTCACGCTGGGGAAAGACCTCCGCCACGGCCTCGAGCGTCGCCACGATGCGATGTGGAGACTCGTAGAAGATGAGTGCGCCGGGCACCACGGCAAGGCGCTGCAAACGGCGCACACGGTCGCCGTGCTTTCGGCCCAAAAAGCCCTCGAAGAAAAAATGCTCGCAGGGAATGCCGGACGAAACGAGTGCCGTGACGCAAGCAGAGGGTCCGGGAATAACTTCGACGGGCACATCGGCCTCACGCGCCGCCTCGACCAGCGCCTGGCCGGGATCGGACACGCTCGGCATGCCGGCGTCCGAGGCAAAGGCGAGGGTCTCCCCCGCCAGCAGACGGTCGACCAGGCCGGCAGCGCGGCTAGCGATCACATTCTCGTCGCAACGGACAAGCGGCTTGGAAATGCCCAGGTGCATCAGCAGCTTTGACGTCACACGCGTGTCTTCGCAGCAAATGGCATCGGCGGCGGCAAAAGCCTCGCCGACGCGCGGGGACAGGTCGCCTAGGTTGCCGATGGGCGTGCCGACCACATAGAGTTTGCCCGTATGGGCGCTGTTTTGCGTCATATCAACCTATTCAATCATGCCGCGCTCGAGCGTACCGAGCGCCGCGCGGGCGTCCCATGCTGCAATGCGCTTCTCGGTCTTCCACGTTTGGAAGAACCAACCGGCAGCCGGCGCAAACGAACCCAGCTGGTTGGCGATAAACACGCGCTCGTAGGCATTGCGGCCCTCGGGCGTAACCGACGAGTTGGCAAAGATCGCCGCACCCGACCATTCGCCCACCAGCACGGGGAACCCAGTCGAAATCGCCTCTTTGAGCTCGCGCTTGTTGCGCGAAATCGCCGTCGTCAGCCCGCGGGGGCTCGTGATGTCGAGCGCATATTCGTCACGGTAATGGTACAGGTGAAGGTCCATGTAGACGTTCTTGTACTTGGCGCCGCGCATAAAATGCTTCCACTCGCTGGGATGCCCCGACGACGAGAAGACGACGATCTTATCCTCGGGCATATACGAACGAACGAGCTCGTAGGCATCGCGATAGAAATTGCGCAGGTAGTGGGCCGGAATGCCATCCGTCATGGTGAAGAGGCTCTTGCGAACGCTCATCTGCGGCGTGTCCAGCAGCTCAATGCCCAGTAGGCTCTCGGCCTCGCCATAGCGATCGGCCAAGCGCTCGAGCACGTCGAGTGCGACGTGACGGCCGTTGGTGGACGAATGCCACTCGGCGACAGCCTCCGGCGTGGTGGGCGAATCGTTGGAATCGCCCTGGCCACCGGGCACGGTTGCCAGATCGAGCAGCACGCGGATGTCGTACTTGGCAGCCCACTCAATTGCGCGGTCGATGTAATCGACAACCGATATGTAGGAGGCATCGGACTCCTGTGAGCCAAAGGCATACCAGGGCACCGGCAGACGCACGGCATTGAGACCGATCTGCGCCATGCGACGAAAATCGTCCTCGCTCACAAACGTCTCGTAATGGCGGCGCATGCGCTCGTTATAGGCGGCGGTACCCATGGCCTCCTGTAGCTCGGCCGCGTTGGATGCACCGGTCGCCGCGTACAGCGACGGGGTCACCCAAGGCTCGGGAATAAACCAGCCAGAGAGATTAACGCCGAGTATCCTCTCCATCACTGCCCCCTTCGGATCATGCAGGTCGAACCCGCATCGTATTGCATAGGATAAGTATCGTTTTGAGTATACCCGCGTGTGCGGACAGGCGACCGAACGGTCTGTAAAGTGACGCGAAAGTGGGAGGAATGTCTGGGGCGGGCGGGCTCGGAATGGTGCGACGAGGTGTGTACGCGCGCCGGAGGCAGGCACCGGAAAGTGTGTCCCGTTCTGAGCCCTTATTCTGGGACGCAGTTTCCGCAGAACCCTACATAAAAGAAAAGGACCCCTTTGCAGAGGTCCTAGTCAATTCAAGGTGGCGGGGAAGGGAATCGAACCCCTGACACGAGGATTTTCAGTCCTCTGCTCTACCAACTGAGCTACCCAGCCATTTGAGGTGTGCCTTGTTTCAAGGCTTGATTAGTATAACCAAGGACGCGTTCCGGTCAACCGAGAATTTTAAAAAAGTTTTTGAGCACAGCCTCGGTTCTATAAATCGGCACGTCAGAGGCATCAGCCGGCAGCAAGAAGTTTTTCGCTCAGAGCCGCACGGGCAAACTCACTTGGCGTCATCCCCTCGGCAGCCGCCCGTCGACGAATGGCCTCCTTCATTCCCAGAGGAATCTTGACCGACAACGTTGCCGTCCCCTCACCTGAGAGTGGGGGCCGTCCATGCACGATCCCACCAACGGTGTGTTCGCCATCCGGAAACTCTCCGCGCTCGTACGACTCGCACCACGCGTCAATCATTTCATCCGTTACAACCTGACCATTAGCGGCCGTATACGTCTTGCCCATCATCGACCCCTTTGCCGAGCCCGTTCAATCTCCTGCCAAAATTTCTTCTGGACTGGAGACAAGGCATGAATGATAAGCCACCCACGGAGAAGCTCGACCGCGACAAGCTCCACGCTTCGTCCGTCTGGGAGCCATCCAATCGCAAGCCATCTCGGCGGCTCGTCCTTCGACTCGCGACGAATGCACTCAGTAACCGCAAGCCAAGCGCTAAGCACCTGCTGTTCTGTCAGGTGCTTTTTAGCGTTGGGATGGATCTCAACATCCATGCATCTTCTCCTCCATCTTACCCAATTTCGTATGACGAAAGTCCGCTGTCGCCAATTCTTAAGCCGGCACGCGTTGGAGAGCAGGGGTCGAAACAATGATTGAAGGACGCTCTAGTACGGCCCAGGCGCCGGGGCAGGAGCACATACGCCAGGGACGTACGTTTTCGTAGCATACGAGGACATAGCCACGTGCATCGATAAAGGCGATATCGATGGGATAGGCCATAAAACACGTATGGACCGAAGAGCAGCGTGGAAACGCCATGACGAGCGGCAAGCCGTTGGCGGCAACCGGATGCCGTCCCAGCATGCCGCGCAGGCGCACGACAAACGACTCCGCCACCACAAACTCCGCCGGCGTCCAACCCAGCCTATTGAGTGCCCGTGCGTAGGCGATGTAGGACGAGACCGCGGTCACATGACCACCCCCGGACGCCATGGATCGACCGTCACCGCGCGCTCGTGCGACAACGTTGTCGGCGCCCCCAGCGGAACGCCAGCGATGCTGAGAGAAGTCGGCCACGGCTCATAGTGCATGGTGCAGGTGTAGGTCCTAAACGTACCGGATAGGGAGAGCAGGCCACCATCCGATGCCTCCGCGCCTTGCTCGCTCGACACTTCAATCTGCAAGTCATAACCTTCCATGGCATTCAGAATTTGAGTCTGAACCGTCGCCGAGGCATCGGCAGAGCTTTCGTCGCCCTCCCCCTCCGACGCCACGGCGTGCGCCAACACGATGTCGGGCACCACGCGGTCGAAGCGCGCGACAGCGCTGGCAAAGATCATGACGTTGTACACGATGAGTGCCAGCACCAGCAAAACGGGCGCAACCACTGCCATCTCCACCGTCGCTTGGGCGCGCTCCTCGCGCAGACGCATGCGGATACTCATTACGACCCACCGCCCAGAGCGCCAACCAGCGTGGCGACATCGACGGTGAGTGGGATGGAGCCACCGCCGGGCAGAGGAATCTCCGCAAGCGTGAACACCGTACCGCTAATGGTGCGTTCGACTTGATATTCCAACGCCTCGCAAAGCGCCTTGGGATCGATCACGCCCAACGGAATACTTCGCAGCTTGTCTTGCGCTTGAAAGAGACCAGCAATGTCAGACCCCGGACTCTTAATGACGTTGGCGGAATCGGTCAGCACTGGCTTTCGCAGGCACAAGTCGCACGGTTCCAGACCCAACGCCGCCACGGACGCCGAAACGGTATCGCCGAGCCACGATGCAATGGAGCCCAACGCGCCGCTGCCCCCTCCTAGGCCTTTAATCATCTCGTCCATAAGTTCGTCGGCCGAACCTTGGATGTCTCCGTATCCCACAAGCAGCCGTCCCCAGACATCCATGACGCCATCGAGTACGCCGGCAACGCCACCCGAGCGTTCCTTCAATGTCGAGAAAAATCGCGAAAGCACGTTGTTTTGCGCCGTCGCCTCATCGGGCGCCAGCACCGCGGCAGAGATGGCACCGCGATCGCCAAGCCTGACTGCCGTGTTAAACGAAGAGTTGAGCTCATCGGGGCTCGAGATGGCACCCGAAACCGCAAAGGCAACCACGCCGTTGCGACCGGGCGGAGCGATACGCGGACGCTCGCCCGAAAGCGCTTTAATGGCCTGGTCAAACGCATTGCTCGCACGGTCGGCCTCATCCTCGGTCTGACGCATGAGCTCAAGCTCTTTGTTCCGACATTTGACGTATTCCTCCAAGGCCTTTTTGAACTCGTCGAAGTGATATTCGAAGCCGTTTTCGATAGAGGTTGAAGGCGCCGCAACAGCACCAAGCGACGAAACGCCAAAATGGCATTTGCTGCATTTATCCTGTCCATCGTAATCGGCAACCGAAGCAAATCCGCTCGGCGTCCCTTTCTTATAGTTAGGGCAGGTCGTCCCGTAATGCAGATACGCCTTGTCATCGTTCACGCTCGTCGGCCACACCGCATCGGTATAGAGCTCCGTCGCCCGAACCTCATCAGAGTTGCGCGGCAGCAGCGGAATATAGGAGGAAACCCTGTCTCCGTTCTCGGTTATATGTGCCCGATCGACCTCCGCGCTCGCATAGGTATAAAACGCCTTACGCGCCGCAGACTCTGCCTTCATCTCGACACTCGAGCCGTGGGGCTTCTCATTTGTCAGACGCCAATGGTAGTAGTCCTTCGCGCGATCAAGGGCAACTTGGGGCTCCCACGTAACGCTCGATGAGTAATGCGGATTTTGAACACCGGAGAGATCCGTTAGGCTTTTCGCACGCTCCCACATGCAAGAACAGCTGCCGACCGAGCCCTTGTCAGACCCACCACAATCCGCCAGCCAAGCACGCTCTTTAGCCTTCGCCGTGTCCTCAGAAGCCTTCCGCAGCTCCTCGGCCGCACCCTCTAAATCATCTGATGTGTCTTTAATGGTATCGGTCGAGATCTCTGATCCTTTGAGCGCAGCGAAGTCAGACTCGGATGTCCTGGGCACGGCAAGCGCCGTACCGGTATAGGTCACACTATCGGTATCCTGCGCCGACACCGTCTGCGTGGCACGCGCGGCGATCAGATACGGCAGAGCCGTCTCGATTTTCTGTAAGCCTTCCGATGCGCTTTTGGCAAACTTGTTGCGCGTTTTAATGATCTCAATCCCGGTGTCGACCATATTGCCGGCAACCGGCTCGGCACCCGGGATGAGGATGGCGACCAGGCCCGTCCCGATCGTGGCAAACCCCGCCAGCCCCAGACTCAAGATGCTCGCATCAACCACCGTGGCAGCCGTGTGATAGGACGACACTACGTTGGCACCCGCCAGCGCGCCACTATCAGCCGCCACCTGAGTATCCCCGGCACGCGACATGCTCCATATCGCCGCGGTCGACGAAAACAACAATGTGAGCACCACTAGGATGACCACGGCAGAAGAAAGCGTGGTATAGGCGCCATCTTCGATAAACAGATCGACACCGGCTCGACCCATAAAGCCGCCTCGCTTGCGATGGCAGCTCGGACGGTGCGTCAAAACGCGTCTAGACCAGAAACGCTTAATCCCATGCAGCAATCCACGAATCATAATCTCCCTCCAGCCATTCGGGACGCGATTGATACGAGACATCGACCTTGAGCTCAATGTAGC
>URNQ01000085.1 GCA_900549245.1 uncultured Collinsella sp. | reverse complement strand
CGCAGGCAGGGAGGTCATCGTCAGTCGCGGCGAGCTTGTCGAGATCGGCGGCAGCTTCCGCATCCCCGATGTCATGGCGGCTTCGGGCGCCAAACTCGTCGAGGTCGGCGCTACCAACCGCACGCATTTGGGCGACTACGAGCGCGCCATCACGCCCGATACGGCGATGATCCTTAAGGTCCATCCTTCCAACTATCGCATCGAGGGTTTTCACGAGGAGGTTGGTTCTCGGGAGCTTGCGGCGCTTGCTCACAAGCATGGCCTGCTGTTCTACGAGGACCAGGGGTCGGGCGCGCTGTTGGCCGACGACATCTTGGTGCGCGGCGGCGAAGAAACCACGCCGGCTTCGGTTTCGGCAGGGCTCGATCTGGTGTCGTGCTCGGGTGATAAGCTGCTCGGTGCCGCACAGGCGGGTATTATCATGGGTCGTCGCGATCTGGTCCAGGCCTGCGGCGCACATCCGCTCATGCGCGCTCTACGTCCGGGCAAACTGGCGCTCACGGCGCTCGAGTCCACACTGCGCATCTACATGGACGGCGCCGATCTTGCCCATCGCGATATTCCGGTACTCAGCATGCTTACGCTGCCGCAGGCCCATTTGGAGCGACGTGCCCGCAAGCTTCGCGATCGTATGGTCGCCGGGCTCGATAAGGCCGGTTGCCCGTGCGCCGTTCAGGTGGAGATCGTCGAGGAATCGTCGACGCCCGGTGGCGGCTCGCTGCCTACCGTGGAGCTGCCCACGATGTGCGTTGCCGTGCGTCTTGTTGACGAGCGCCTGACGGTCGATGCGCTCAAGCGCTCTCTTGTCCAGGACTTCGACACGCCGGTCGTCACGCGAACCTCGCACGATCGCATTTTGTTTGACGTCCGTACGCTCGTGGGCGATCGCGATATCGAGACGGCGGCATCGACGCTCGTCGCGTGCGTTGAGAAGGCGATTGTTCGATGAGTGAGGTTCAGGCGCTGGTGGAGTGTCCCGTTATCGTTGGCACGGCGGGCCACGTTGACCACGGTAAGTCGGCGCTCATCGAGGCGCTGACGGGTAAAAACCCCGACCGCCTGGAAGTTGAACGCCGTCGCGGTATGACCGTGGAGCTTGGCTTTGGCGAGCTGGCGCTGCCGAGTGGCAAGATCGTCGGCCTGGTCGACGTGCCGGGCCACGCGCATTACCTGCGCGCTATGGTGCAGGGCGCCACGGGTATCGACGTGGTCGTGCTGGTGGTTTCGGCCGTCGAGGGCGTGATGCCGCAGACCCGCGAGCACGTGCATGTGCTGGAGCTGCTGGGCATCACACACATGGTGGTCGCGCTGACGATGTGCGACCTGGCTGATGCCGAGATGACCGAGCTTGCCGAGCTTGATGTCGATGACTTTTTGTCGGACACCGTGTTTGCGGACGCGCCGATCGTGCCTGTGTCGTCCAAGACAGGCGAGGGGATCGAACGACTGCTCGCCGTGCTCGACGAGCAGGTGGGTGCCTGCTGGGATGCCTGTCGCGAGCGTGCCGAGCGGAGCGATGCCGCGCCGCGCCTGCCGATTGACCGCTGCTTTACGATCAAGGGCGTCGGCACCGTCGTGACGGGAACGCTGCACGATGCGCCGGTTGCGGTGGGCGACGAGCTGATGGCTTTGCCGTCGCGCACGGTCTGTCGCGTGCGCGGGATTCAGGTGCATGGCGATACGCCGCGAGCACTGCCTGGACAGCGCGTGGCACTCAACTTGGTGGGCGATGCCGTCGCCGCGCTCGATCGCGGTGAGATGCTCGGTGTGGCGGGCCGCTTTGGCCAGACGATGCGCTTTATGATGACGTTCACCTACCTGGGCCGCGAGGGCGCCAAGCCGCGTGTGTTCGAGTCGGGCGCGCGCGTTCATGTGATGGCCGGCACGGCCGAGGTCGTCGGCCGCATCATGCTTTTGGAGGGCGAGGCCCCCATGGCGGTGGGCGAGACCCGTACCGTACAGGTGCGCTTGGAGGAGCCGCTGCCGCTGCGAGCCGGGGACCATGTTGTGGTGCTGTCCTATTCGCCCGTGATGCTTATTGGCGGCGGGCGCGTGCTGCTTTCGCGCTGCCGTCGCTCGCGCGAGCTTTCGGCCGGCGAGCGCGCGCTGTTTGCGGCGCTCGAGTCCGGCGATATTGCGGGCGGTGTGGGCGCTTGGCTGGCGCTGCAGACGCTGCCGGTTACGCCGGTTGATGTTGCCGAGGCTTTGGATCTTGGTGTCGGCGAGGTCGATGCCGCACTGCGCGGGTTGGTGGCGCAGGGCTCCGTTCGCAAGCTTGCCGTGGGTGATGCGGGCCTCTTGGCGGACGCCGTGGTGCTCGACGTCGCGATGGATGCACTGGCGGCGACCCTGTCAGCCATGCACGCGGCGGCTCCCAAGGAGACAGGCTTTACGCCCGGCGCCGTTGCCCATGCTGCGTGGCCTGCCGCTGATGAAGGCGTTGCCGCGGCCCTGATTTACGAGGGCTGCTCGCGCGGCGTGTGCGCCGCCGAGGGCGCCGAGGTATTCGATCCGCATTCGGCCACCGCGGCGGCACGCGTGGTGCGAGAGGCTTGCGAGCGCATCGTTTCCTTGCTGGACGAAGCTGGCCTCGATGCGCCGACGTTACCCGAGGTGGGCGAGCAGTTGCAGCTCGATCGCGACACCATGACGCGTGCCCTGCGCGAGCTTTCGCTCAACCGTTCCATCGTGAAGGTCGAGCGCGACGTTGCCCTGTCCGCTGCCGCCGAGGCCCATGCGCGCGAGCTCGTTGCCGCCGCCATTGAGGCAGCGCGGGGGGCTGGCCCCCCGAAACTGCCCGGAGGCAGCCGGTGGCGCTGCCACCACGAGTGTGTTGCGCGAAGCCCTGGGTGTGTCGCGCAAGCGTGCCATCAGCATCTTGGAGCACCTGGATGCCGTGCGCTTTACGGTGCTCGACAAGGATGCCGGCGGCCTCAGGTCCCTACGTTAAGGCCCACCCCACTTCATCAGTTGCGGTGAAATAGTTCCTGCTTTTGGGGTTTAGCGGCAAAAACAGGAACTATTCCACCGCAAATTAGGCTGGGAGGTTTGATCCTTCCCGTCGTGCCGGGCAGTTGCGGCCTGCTCGGTTTGGTAAAATACCGGCGCACTTGGGAACGGATGGGCTCCGGTGGGCTCCGCGGTCCTCAAAACCGTTGCGAGGCGTGCAAAACGTCTTGGATGTGTTCGATTCACATACGTTCCCGCCATACGCTACCAGCGCTTTTGTGCTCGCGGTCTTGCTGCGTGCCGCAAAGGCGCTGTTTTGTTTTTGCACGAGCTTTTTGTAGCGCCGCTATTTTGGCGGCTGTATTTAGCTTCGTGCACCGGGTTTCGAGCATGCCGATGGAGGTGTTTTGCCGTATGACTACCGTAAGACGTGCCGATCTTTCTTGTGTCGTCCAGGCGGGCGGGCTGTCCTCGCGCATGGGCTGCGATAAGGCGCGCATGGCGTTTTGCGGCGAGCCGCTCATCGAGCGCGTGCTGGGTCGGCTGGCGCCAGTTGCCGGCGAGTTGGTCGTGACGACTTCGCGTCCCAGCGAGCTTGCCTATCTTGAGGAGCACGCGTTTGGCGGCTTGGTGCCGCATGTGGTGGCGGACCTTGAAGGGCCGGCGGGTGCCATGCGCGGCATCGCGAGCTCATTGGCCGCGGCCCGATTGCCGCTCGTGGCTATCGTCGCCTGCGACATGCCGTTTGTCTCGTCGGAACTCATCGACGCGCTTGCCGATCGTGTTGAGGCCGAGGCGCTTGACGTGTGCGTGCCGCGCGAGGAGCGGGGAATTGAGCCGCTTTGCGCCGTCTGGCGCCGTGACGCGTGCGCGCCGGTTGCCCAAGAGCTGCTCGCCTGCGACCGCCAGCGCATTCGCTGCCTGATCAATCGCGTTCAGGCCGGTTATATGGATGAGTCGCAGATCGTTAAGGTCGCCGGCTCGACGCTCTGCTTCGAGAACGTCAATACGCCCGAGGAGTTTGCGGCGGCCGAGTTACTCGCCTAGATGATAGGAGATGCCATGTCTCACGATATTTGCCCCGATACCGGGGAACCTTGCACTTGCGATGGGTCCGAGCCTTGTACTTGCGGCTGCGGAGGCGGCGGACATACCGCGGAAGAGGAAGCGGCCGCCGCGGCGTATCGTGAGGCACACCGCGAAGGCCCGTCCGGTGATGCCCTCGACCACGAACGCAAGATCATCGTATCGTTCGACAGCACCTTCGATGTGATGGAATGCGAGCAGCTGTGCCTGGATGCCGGCGTGCCCGGGCGCATCATGCCGCTGCCCGGCTCCATTACCGCAGGTTGCGGATTGTGCTGGGCTATGCCGTTCTCGGGCGATGCGCTCGCCGCCTTCCGCGCTGCCACCGAAGGCCGCATAACCCCCGCCGACTACCATCAGCTCGTCCTCTAACTACCACACCACAAAGGTGCTGTCCTCAATGTGGTGGTTTGGAACACGTGGACGAAACAGGTTTGAAACACGGGTTTTGCACGTCAGGCACTCAAAAACGCCTCTACCTGCATCGTAATCAAAACGAAACATCTGCTCGTCTGCTTATGCGAAACTTTCCCGCAACAGTGCGATATTATCCATACACGATAAAGTTCGCGGCGCACAGGGTGCCGCGACCGACACTTTTCGTTTCCCATCATTGGAGGAAGCATGAGCTACACGCAGAAAGTTCTCGACGAGCTCAAGGCCCGCTATCCCGAGCAGCCTGAGTTCATCCAGGCCGCGACCGAGATCCTCGGCACCATCCAGCCGGCGCTCGACGCCCACCCCGAGTACGAGGAGGCCGCCCTGCTTGAGCGCCTCGTCGAGCCCGAGCGCATCGTTATGTTCCGTGTCCCCTGGGTCGATGACCAAGGCAAGGTCCAGGTCAACCGCGGCTACCGCGTCGAGTTCAACTCTGCCATTGGACCCTACAAGGGCGGCCTGCGCTTTAACCCGACGGTCACCCTGGGCATGCTCAAGTTCCTGGGCCTGGAGCAGATCCTCAAGAACAGCCTGACCACCCTTCCCATGGGCGGCGGCAAGGGCGGCTCCGACTTTGACCCCAAGGGAAAGTCCAACAACGAGATCATGCACTTCTGCCAGTCCTTCATGACCGAGCTCTATCGCCACATCGGCCCCAACACCGACGTTCCCGCCGGCGATCTGGGCGTCGGCGGCCGCGAGGTTGGCTACATGTTCGGTCAGTACAAGCGCCTGACCAACGAGTGGACCGGCGTCCTTACTGGTAAGGGCCTCTCCTTTGGCGGCTCGCTCGCCCGTACCGAGGCCACCGGCTACGGTTTGGTCTACTTTGTGGACGAGTACCTCAAGAGTCGCGGCGAGTCCTTCGAGGGTAAGAACGTTGTCGTTCACGGTTCCGGCAACGTCGCCATCTACGCTGTCCAGAAGGTCTCCCAGCTCGGCGGCAAGGTGCTGGCCTGCTCCGATACCCACGGCTGGGTCGAGGATCCCGACGGCATCGACTACACCGTGCTCGAGCACGTCTACAACAAGAAGCGCTCCGGCCACGACAAGGGCGTTACGCTCGCTATGTACGTTGACGAGAAGCCCAACGCCGTGTGGCACGAGGGCGACGGCCGCGGCGTGTGGCAGCTGCCCTGCGACATCGCGCTGCCCTGCGCTCGCGAGAACACGCTGCTGCTCGAGGACGCCCAGGCGCTCGTCGCCAACGGCTGCAAGGTGGTCGGCGAGGGCGCGAACATGCCCACGACCATCGAGGCCACGACCTACTTCCAGGAGAACGGCGTCGCCTTTATGCCCGGTAAGGCTGCCAACGCCGGCGGCGTGCTCGTGTCCGGCCTGGAGATGAGCCAGAACGCCGAGCACCTGTCCTGGACCTTCGAGGAGGTCGACGGCAAGCTCGAGCAGCTCATGCGCGGTATGTTCCACAACGTGGACGACACCGCCAAGGAGTACGGCCAGGAGGGCAACTTCGTCATGGGCGCCAACATCGCCGGCTTCCTGAAGGTCGCCGACGCCATGCTCGCCCAGGGCGTTTGCTAAATCTTCGCTCGACATAGCATGTGATGAGGCTCCCAGCCATTCCGGTTGGGAGCCTTTTTCTATGGTGGCGAGGGCTGTGCGCCCTCCTTTGGTACACTTAGAAGTACTGGACAAGTGAAGAGATGGGGGAGAACGTGCTCAAGTTCGGTACCTACGTCCGTGTTGGAAACGCGGCCGAAGCCTATGAGCTCTTACAGAAGAACCGCAACAATAAGATTGTGGGCGGCGGCATCTGGATGCGCCTGGGTTCGCGTCGCGTGGCGACGGCGATTGACCTTTCGGCCTGCGGACTCGATCAGATCGAGGAGACCGAGGCCGAGTTTCGCATCGGTGCCATGTGTACCCTGCGCCAGCTCGAGCGCCATGCCGAGCTCAACGCGCTTGTCAACCATGTCTTTGAGTTCGTCGTCCACGATATCGTGGGCGTGCAGCTGCGCAACACCGCCACGGTGGGCGGCAGCATCTACGGCCGCTTTGGCTTCTCGGACGTGCTCTCGGCCTTTTTGGCGCTCGATTCGTACGTTGAACTGACGGGTGCCGGCCGCGTGCCGCTCGCCGAGTTCGTAGACATGGGCTACGTGCGCGACGTGATCGAGCACATCGTGGTCGTTAAGCACGACTACCGTGCGAGCTACGAGGCCGTGCGCAAGGCCGCGACCGACTTCCCCTCGCTCAATGTCACCGCCGCCTGGTGGGATAACAGCTGGCATGTCACCGTGGGCGCCCGCCCGCTGCGCGCGACCCTGCTGCAGGGCGAGGCATGCGGCCTGGTGAACGAGCAGCCTTCCGAGGACGAGCTGCGCGCCCTGGCCGCGTCCGTACGCGCGCTGAGCTACGGCACCAACCTGTGGGGCTCGGCCGACTACCGCCGCCGCATCTCGGCGCCGCTGGCGATCCAGGCCGTGCGCCGCGCCGCCGGCATCGAGCTTTCGGCCGCGCTTGCCCGCGAGCTCGAGGCCGTGCAGATCCCTAAGTTTGCTACGGACGAGTATTCCTGCCGCCGCGTGCCCGGCGTCGATTCTAGCGAGGTGCGCTAATGGCTGCCAAACTCATCGATCTTTCCTTTACGCTCAACGGCCGCAAGGTCAAGGTTCAGATTGCCCCCGACACCATGCTCTTTGCGCTTTTGCGTGAGCAGGGTTGCGCGTCGGTGCGCTGTGCTTGCGAAACCACTAACTGCGGCCTGTGCACGGTGTGGCTCGACGGTGATCCGGTGCTGAGCTGCTCGGTTCCCGCTGCGCGCGTCGAGGGCCGCTCCATCACCACGCTCGAGGGCCTCAAGGCCGAGTCCGAGGCGCTTGCTCGCGCAATGGCTGCCGAAGGCGCTGAGCAGTGCGGTTTTTGCGCCCCCGGCCTCATCATGAACGTGCTGGCGCTCGCCCGCGCCGCCAAGGAGGACCCGAGCCTCGTCGCCACGCGCGAGGAACTCTCGCGCCAGCTCGCCGGCAACCTGTGCCGCTGCAGTGGCTA
>URNQ01000084.1 GCA_900549245.1 uncultured Collinsella sp. | reverse complement strand
GTGTCGGCGTAGTCGTCGCCGTTGCCGGAGAGCCACGCCGCCGCCAGCGCCTCGCGCAGCCCGCGCGCCCTGTGGGCCTCGGGGAAGCCGTCCGTCCCGATGCGGACCGTGGCGTCGACGAACACCAGTGTCCCGTCCTCGTCCACCGCCACGAGGTCGATCCCGCCGATGCCCTCGGGGCCCTGCCAGGCCTCGTCGACGATCTCGTAGCCCTTGCGCTCGAGGAAGGCCTTGACCGCGCCCATCGCCTTTTCCTTCATGTCGTTCATGCCTTGCTCCTTAGACTCTGAGGCCCGCCCCTGTGGCGTGCCTTGCGTCGCGTGAGTCGCATGCAGCGCGGGCGCGCCGGCAAGGGAGGAAGCGAAGTCGGACGTGGTTATAGAAATCTCCTGACGTCAGTTTTTCGCGTTGTTCGCGCGCGCAGCGCATGGGGCGAAGAACCCGAAAAAGTGTCGCGGCCCTTGCGGGCCGCCTGCCGGCGTGCGACCCTGCGCGTCCAAGGAACGCCGGGGCGGGTTTCGGATCGGAAGGGCGCAGGCGTGCGGCATGGAATCAGGCATGGGCGCCGAGGCTTCCAGGCATGGGATGCGATCTGTCGGCGGTTGCTGGGCTCCCGTGGGATTGGAGACGACGCCGCGGCGGGAACGACGGCGCGTTCCCGAGTCGCGGTGCCGTGGTCCGCATCGGGACGGCATTCCCCGCGCCGCTTGCGGCCAATATGCGCACGGGATCGCGGTGGCGAGATGGTTCTCCATGCGGAACGGCTACGGTGCTGCGCAACACGTCCGTCGGAAGAAGGAGGACAGCCAATGATGGATATCAACGAGAAGGACGAGCGTCGTGAGCTGCTTGACGCGGTGGCGGATGCAGGAAGGCTGGCGAGGGGCCTGGACCAGCTGCTCGAGTCCCTGGCGCACGCCGACCAGCTGGACCTGCTCGACGTCGAGGGGGTCCTGGCCCTGAGGTCGATAAGCGAGAGGTGCGCCGAGCGCATCGGCGACGCCGCGCGAATCCTGGAGGCGCAAAACGAGATCCTCTATGTCGAGGAACGGACCGTTTAGCTTCCTTTCGCGGAAGATTAACTATTTGCTTTGCGGGCAACACCCTAAAGAATCGCAGTTCCTGGTCGGCGCTTAGATGAGCGTTAGCCGCGACCCATTCCAAAGATACTTGCATTGTCGGCGTTGTCGTTAGTTTCGACCTCAGTCGCCATCGCCGGGAACGATTCTTCCTGAGACGCGTCGTCCACTCGCGAGTCAATAGGCTCGCCGAGCGCCAGGAAGAACCTCATCACGTGCTCGACTCTCTGCTGCAGAGACTCGCTCAGCTCGCTGTAGGAGGCCGCCAGCCGTACTTCCTTGGCCAACTCCGCCATCGAGTCCTTCAGCGCCTTCTGCACGCTCACAGAGGGTCTCACCTCGACCTGGGTATCGGTGAGCTTGGCGATGATGTAGTCCTGCCTGTTCATGCCGCTCCAGGCGGCCATCTCGCATATGAGCTTATGCTCCTCGGGCGTGCAGCGGAACGCCATCGTCTTACTGCGCTTGCGGGCGCTGTTCTCGCACGGCATCCTTCTTATCCCCTCGCCCCGTCAAGGGCGGCGGCCATCTCGTCCTGCTTCGTGGGGAACAGGTGCGCGTATCGGTAGGTGATGTCCACCGCCTCGTGGCCCATGCGCTCGGCGATGGCCAGCGCGGAGAAGCCCATCTCGATCAGCAGGCTCACGTGGCTGTGGCGTATGTCGTGTATGCGGATGCGTTTCACGCCAGACGCCTTGCACCCTCGTTCCATCTCGTGGGCCAGGAAGTGCTTGGTAACGGCGAACAGGCGCTCGTCGGGGGCGACGTCGTCTCGTAGCTCGATGAAGTCCGCCATCTCGTCGCGCAGGAAGGCGGGCATGACGATCGTGCGCACCGACTTGGGCGTCTTGGGATCGGTCACGGTGTCTACGCCGTGGAGGCTTTGGTACGACTTGTTGATGCGCAGACGCGAACTCTCCAGCATGAAGTCGGACGGAGTGAGCGCCAGAAGCTCGCCGCAGCGGATGCCCGTCCAGTAGAGCAGCTCGAAGGCGTGGAACGAGAGCGGCTTGTCCATGACGGCCTCGCTGAACCTCAGGTACTCGTCCTTGGTCCAGAACTGCATCTCGCCGCCCTTCTTCGAGCCCATCTTGTCGACCCTTCGCACCGGGTTGTCGGTGAGCCCGTAGTAGCGCTCGGCGTGGTTGAAGATGGCGTTGAGTTGGTTGTTCACCGTGCGCAGGTACGTCGGCGCCCAGGGCTTACCGTCGGCGTCCCGGTGTTCAGTAAGCTCGTTCTGCCACCTAATAACGTCGATCGGCCTCACATCGCACATGCGCATATCCCCAAAGAACGGCACGAGCTTGTCGTTGATGATGTACTCCTTGGTGATCCACGTATGCTCGCGTATGCGAGGCTTCACCTCGGAGGCGTACACCTCAACGAACTCGGAAAACGTCATGTCCATGGCCCCGCCGTTAAGGCTCTTGAACTGGCTCTCCCACACTGCGGCCTCCACCTCGGAGGAGAAGCCGCGCTTCGTCTTGTGGCGCTTCGAGCCGCGGGCGTCGCGGTAGTAGCACTGCACGTAGAACGTGCCGTTGTTGCCATCCTTGTACACGGGCATGTCAGTCCACCTCCGGGAAGTACAGGGCGTCGAAGACGTCGCTCCGGACGCGCCCGCGGATCACCACGCGCCCTCGCGCCTCCTGCTCGGCGTTTATCTTCCTGATCACCTCGTAGGCGCTGCCTTTCTTGATCCTCAGCAGCTCTGCGACCTCGTCGGCGTCCAGCATGTGCGGCCTGGGCGTCTTCGCCACCCTCTCTTCCATGGCTCCTCCAATCAATAGCGTACGGATACGTACGGTTTACAGATTCAGAGTAAACGTACGGATACGTACTGTCAATAGAATTGCGTACATTTGCGTACGCTGATAAGATGTGCTGGTACGTAATACCAGGAGGAGGGTGCATGTCCGTAGGCGAGAACATAAGGCGGTACCGCAAGTTGCGGGGCATGACGCAGGCGCAGCTTGCCGAGGCCGTCGGTCTGACCGAGGGGGCCGTGCGCCACTACGAGAGCGGCATCCGCGCCGTGAAGCCCGAGCTGCTCGAGTCCATCGCCGATACGCTCGACGTGTCCGTCAACGCCCTCAAAGATTACGGCGTCGAGACCGCGGGCGACCTCATGTCGCTGCTCGTGCGACTGGAGGACTCCTTCGGCATCGCGCCCGCAGCCGACGGCATGGGGCTCTCCCTTGACCCCAAGGCTCCGCACGCGCCCAAAGCCGCGACGGCGGTTAAACTGTGGGCAGAGAAGCGCGCGCAGCTCGAGAACGGCGAGATCGACGCCCGGGAATACGAGGACTGGAAAGCCTCGCTGTAGCGGCTCTCCGCATTTCGTAACCAACGCAACCGAATCAGGATGCCAGGCTAGGCGGTGAGCGCCGCTCGCTCCTGCTTAAACTGAGTTTTTACTCCCCATTGCATGCCAAGGCATTTCCGGCGCACCTGGGGAGTAAATGACGCGGTGGCTTACACGGCGGCACGCGGCAGTACGCCGCGGCATTTCCCCTGGTTACTCCCGTTTTCATTGAGGCGGCGAGATTCTTTACTCCCCATTAACCACCTGGGAAAACGCTGTGAGAAGACCGCCGAAAAGCCTATTGAGTTCGATTTGAGTTTCACAGGCCCCGAAACGGCCCCGTTTGGCTCTCGGAGACAAAAATCGCGCGTCTACTCACTTGGGATGAATCCTTACTCCCGTTCCTCCGAATGCCGCACCGTGCCTTGCCGTCTTGAAACACGGGGGAGTAAATTGCGAAATCGCAGGTGAAAGGGAGTAAAACGACAAAGAAAAAGCCTCCGTCCCAACGCGGGAACGGAGGCTCGGTTATCGTATTTACTCACCAACATCGCTGGCGGCTTTGCCATGACTCTCGTACGAAACGAAACTCAGCGGCACAGTGCGGCACTCAAAAATGCAGGTCAGAACCCTATCAGCCTACTCCCACTCGATGGTCGCGGGCGGCTTGGACGTGATGTCGTAGCACACGCGGTTGGCGCCGGGGACCTCGGCAACGATGCGGCCGGAGATACGGGCCAGTACGTCGTAGGGCAGCTTGGCCCAGTCGGCGGTCATCGCATCGCTGGACTCGACGGCACGCAGGATGATCGGGCGCTGGTAGGTGCGCTCGTCACCCATAACGCCGACAGACTTGATGTCGGGCAGGACCGCGAAATACTGCCAGCAGCTGTGCTCGGAGTTGCGCTCGCCGGTCTGCTCAAACAGACGCTGGTTGTAGGCGTCCAGTTCCTCGCGCACGATAGCGTCGGCGTTCTTGAGGATCTCGAGCTTCTCCCTGTCGACCGCACCGATGATGCGGATGGCAAGACCCGGGCCCGGGAAAGGCTGGCGGAACACGATGTGACCCGGCAGACCCAGTGCCAGACCAAGCGCGCGGACCTCGTCCTTAAAGAAGTGGTCGAGCGGCTCAATAAGGTCGAAGTGTACGCCCTCGGGGAACGGGATCAGGTTGTGGTGGCTCTTGATGGTGGCCGTCTTGCCGCCCGTCTTGCGAGCACCGGACTCGATGATGTCGGGGTAGATGGTGCCCTGAGCCAGGTACTTGACCGGCTTGCCATCGGTCTCGAGCTGCTGCGCCACGGCGAAGAACTCTTTCCAGAACTGCGTACCGATGATACGGCGCTTCTCCTCGGGCTCGGTCACGCCGGCCAGAAGCTCGGCATAACGGTCCTCGGCGTGGACGTGGATAAAGTCGACGTCAAACTGCTTGGTGAAGACCTCCTCCACCTGCTCGGGCTCGCCCTTGCGCAGCAGGCCGTGGTTGATGAACACGCAGGTCATCTGCTTGCCCACGGCGCGGGCGCCCAGCGCAGCCACGACGGAGGAGTCGACGCCGCCGGACAGGGCCAGAATCACGCGGTCGTCGCCGACCTTCTCGCGGAACTCGGCCGTCATGGTCTCGACCAGGTTGTCCATGCTCCAGTTGGGCTCCAGGCCGCAGATCTCAAACAAGAAGTTGCTCAGCAGCTGCTGACCGTACTCGGAGTGCTTGACCTCGGGGTGGAACTGCGTGGTGAAAATCTTGCGCTCGACGCACTCCATGGCGGCAACCGGGCACACGTCGGTGCTGGCGGTAACGGTAAAGCCCTCGGGCACCTCGGACACGGCGTCGCGGTGGCTCATCCACACGGTCTGCTCCATGGGCGTGGAGTTAAAGAGCTTGGCGCCGGCAGTGCGCGTAATAGTGGCGCGGCCGTACTCGCCCACCTCGGAGTGACCGACCTTGCCGCCGAGCGTCACGGCCGTGATCTGATGGCCGTAGCAAAAGCCCAGGACGGGAAGGCCAAGGTCAAAGATGGCGGGATCGATGGACGGAGCGTCCTCGGCGTACACGGAGGCCGGGCCGCCGGAAAGGATGAGCGCAGAGGCGTTCATCTCGCGAATCTCATCGGCCGAGATGTCGCAGGGAACGATCTCGGAATACACGTTGAGGTCGCGGACGCGACGGGCAATGAGCTGACCGTACTGCGCACCAAAGTCGAGTACGAGGACCTTTGCGGAAGCCTTTTGATCCATGGTTTCCCCCTCTTGTTGGCGGGGAGCCGGTGCCCACCCGCGTGAATGAACGAAAATAACTTCCATAGTGTACACGTTATATGGGGTTTCTCGTCCCTCGCAGCCATCAGCGCACGGCAAACGCACGACCAGGGCCCCTATTTGACGGCAATTGAAGTATTACCAAACGTTACAGATGATGTAATACGTTTGAACATTGGACGCCCTGTGCCACAATACTGCCGAACGACTCCGCCTCTGGGGCGGCAAATACGATAGGAATACCAGCATGAAGCGCATCCTTCTCATCGCCACGGGCGGCACCATCGCATCGACCGAGGACGGCAACGGCCTCTCCCCCGCCCTGACCGGTGAGGAGCTCGCCCAGAGCGTCCCCGAGATCTCGGGCCTCTGCGAGCTCGACGTTGTGCAGCCTATGAACATCGACAGCACCAATATGCGTCCGAGCGACTGGATGCGTATCCGCGACGTCATCGTCGAGGGTTATGCCGACCACGACGGCTTCGTGATTCTGCACGGCACCGACACCATGAGCTACACCGCGGCAGCGCTTTCCTATCTGATTCAGGACAGCCCCAAGCCCATCGTACTCACCGGCTCGCAAAAGCCCATGGGCAATCCCTTTACCGACGCCAAGCTCAACCTGTACCAGAGCCTGCTCTATGCGCTCGACGAGCATTCGCACGACGTCTCGATTGTCTTTGGCGGCGTAGCCATTGCCGGCACGCGCGCCCGCAAGCAGCGCACCATGAGCTTTAACGCGTTCATTAGCGTCAACTATCCGCCCATCGCCTATATCCGCAATGACCGCATCGTACGCAACGGGCTTCACGGCACGCATCAAGGCGAAAACCTGGTGCGTTTCTACGACAGCATCGACCCGCGCGTATTTGTACTCAAGCTTACGCCCGGCGTGAACCCAGGCATTCTGGACGCCCTTGCCGATAGCTACGACGCTGTAATCCTTGAGACCTTTGGCATTGGCGGTATCCCCGAGTTTGGTGAGTCCGGCGAGTCGTTCCAAGAGGCAATTTTCCGCTGGGTCGATTCGGGCCGCACCGTCGTTATGACCACGCAGGTCCCCGAAGAGGGACTCGATCTGGGCGTTTATGAGGTCGGCCGTGCTTACGCCGATCATCCGGGCATTCTGCGCGGCGACGACATGACCACCGAAACGCTCGTGGCCAAGACCATGTGGGCACTCGGCCAGTCACGCGATGCCGCCGAGATCCAGCGCCTGTTCTACAGCCAAGTCAACCACGATCGCATCCCGATGGCGTAATTCAGTTGTCGACGGGCATTCCCTATTCGATGCCCTCGAGAAGCTCTGACACCGTCATGCCGAGTGCGGGCGCGATCTTAAATAGAACCTTGAGCGTGAAATTTGCCGTCCCATCTTCGATTCGGTCGAGGTAGGGTCGGCTGATTCCTGTCGCCACACAAAAATCAACCTTGGAGATGCCAAGGTCCCTGCGTGTCTCTTCGCCCCGCCTGCCAAGAATCTGTTCCGCGCGTTCGTCCATGCAGACGAGTTTGAAATTGAGCCGAACATAAACGTAAACTATAGTTTACGTTTTGCCGAATACACAGGAGTTTTCTATGTCGGGTTCTTCGGTCCGCATGCACCGAGCCGCGCTTCGCACAAACAGCGCACCGCCCAAGCTCGTCTTCGTTGAAGCTGATTGCCTTTCGCCCGATGAGCGCACAGCATTTGCATTGCTATCAAGTCGCGTCGCCGCCGTTCTGGCCCCTTGCCCGGCGCAAGGTGAACTTGCCACCCAATGCCAGGCGCACAGCTGCTCGCTCAATCAGGCTGCCGTAATCGCAACCAGCCAACGCGGCCTGCCGCTCCTTTTAGAAGCCGGCATCGCACTCGCCCTTCGCGGCGCCGGATAC
>URNQ01000083.1 GCA_900549245.1 uncultured Collinsella sp. | reverse complement strand
AACCGTCGCATCGATATCGATGCGACCGGGCACGCCGGCGGTATCCTCGCCACCCAGGCGCACGATCTGCCCGCGGCCCGACTCCTCATCGAGCCCCGCAAGACCACCGACCTCGCAATAACGCCCGAGCGACACCGTTGGCGTGTGACCGCTCACCACGACCGGACCCTTGCCCTCGGCAGAAAGCAGCCCGGTCGGCGCATCCCAATAGCCGTGACGAATCCACAGCAGGTCATCGGCCGACTGCACCGCGAGCATCTGCTGCAGCAGCTCGCGATCGGCACCCACCGCTCCAACGCCATCGGCACAATCGACGCCATGCTCAAGCAAAAACGCGCGCGCCGCCTTCATCTCGATTCCAGCATGTACCAGCAGATACGGGCGCTCCTCGGTCTCGGCCACCGCGTAGAGCGGCAGCGCGGCCATCCATCGCACGAGCTCCTCGTATGCGTCAAATTCCATGTCGTTGAGCTGCTCGCGCGTCGTCCAGCCACCGTTGATATCCCAGGTCTCGGCATCGAGCGGATCCTGGCTAATGATGGCATCGAGCATGATCTGCTCGTGATTACCCTTGAGAACGCGGGCGTTAGGCAGCGAGCGCACGAGCTTAATAACGCCGACCGGATCGGGCCCGCGATCGATCATGTCGCCCAGCACGTACAGCGTGTCGTCGGACGTCAACGAGATCTTAGACAGGGCCTCGTCAAGCGCATGCACGTGTCCGTGAGCATCAGATGTCGCATAGATCGCCATGGAACGCCTTTCCCTACCTTGCGACCGAAGCCCGGAACCGCAACTAAAACTTCAAGTTGAACTTAAACGTTACCCATTGTACTCCGTTGCAATAAAGCTGGAAAGGGTTTCCGAGCAGAGGCAAAGACGGCAGCC
Organism: uncultured Collinsella sp.; assembly: GCA_900549245.1. GTDB lineage: Bacteria > Actinomycetota > Coriobacteriia > Coriobacteriales > Coriobacteriaceae > Collinsella. The sequence goes on along the minus strand of URNQ01000083.1, from coordinate 6,665 downwards.
GTCTATGACGATATCGCGCACGCCCGCAATCCAACCCCATAAACCCACCATCTTTGGGTACAAATAACCGCAGACAACTAACCGTGCCACGCCAACCACCCAGGAGCGGACACCATCCATGAACCAGATCCTTCTTTTTATCGGCCTCGTCATCATTTTGTGCCTGACCATCAAACCCGTCGGCAAAAAGCTCCCCTTCCCCACCCTGCTTATCTTTATCGCGCTCGGCATGCTGTTGGGCGTCAACGGCCCGGCGCATATCGACTTTAGCGACTACGCACTCACCGAAACCGTCTGCAGCACGGCGCTATTGTTCATCATGTTCTACGGCGGCTTTAACACCAACATAGACCGCGCCAAGCCCGTCGCCGCGCCGGCGGTGCTGCTGAGCACGCTCGGCGTCGTCATCACCGCAGGCATCACCGGCGTGTTCGCCCACTTTGTGCTGGGCTTCGACTGGATCGGCGGCCTGCTGCTGGGATCGGTCGTGGCGTCCACCGACGCGGCCAGCGTCTTTAGCGTTCTGCGCGAGCACAGCCTTTCGCTGAGGGGCGGCACCGACTCGCTGCTCGAGGTCGAATCAGGCTCCAACGACCCCGTCGCCTACATGCTCACCGCCGTGCTCGCGACCCTCGCGGCGGGCGGCAATATCGACATTCCCGTGCTGCTGACCAAGCAGATCATCCTGGGCGTGGGGTTGGGCCTTGCCATCGGCTGGGCATCCAGCCGTCTGATTGAGCGCGCACACGCAACGGCCGAAGGCGCGCAGACCATCTTCTTGTTCGCCGTGGCCATCGTCGCCTACGCGCTGCCGAGCTACCTGGGCGGCAACGGCTTTTTGGCCGTATACCTTGCAGGCATTGTGCTGGGCGCAAGCGACATCACCGGTAAGGTCGAGATGGCGCACTTCTTCGACACCCTCACCGAGATGGCAGAGATGACCATCTTCTTCTTGCTCGGCCTGCTCGTAACGCCCGCACGCCTGCCGCAGATGCTGCTGCCGGGCCTGGCGCTCATGGCGTTCATGCTCTTCGTGAGCCGCCCCATCGCCGTCGGCGTGATCCTAGCGCCCTTTAAGACGAATCCCAGCCAGGTCGCGCTCGTAAGCTGGGCGGGCCTGCGCGGAGCAGCTTCGGTCGTCTTTAGTCTCTTTGCCGTGGTGGCCGGCGTTCCCGGCGGACACGACCTATTTGACCTGGTGTTTGTGATTGCCGCGTCGAGCATCGTGGTGCAGGGCTCGCTGCTGCCGGCGGTGGCGAAGAAACTCGATATGATCGATGCGACCGGCGACGTGCGCCGCACCTTTAACGACTACCGCGACGAGGACGGCATGTCGTTTGTAAAGCTCAAGGTGGGCGCTGGCCATCCGTTTGCCGGACGCCCGCTCGCGGACATTGGCAGCGCGACGGACATGCTCGTGGTCCTGGTGCTGCGCGACGGGGCGCATCCGGTACTGCCCAATGGCGACACCGTGATCCAGGAAGGCGATCTGCTGGTGATGGCCGCCCCAACGTTCGAAGAGCGTGCCGAGGTTACGCTGCGCGAGGTCACCGTGACTCCCCACGGTCGCCTGGCCGGTCAGCGCCTGCGCGACGTGCCGCAAGGCAAGCACCCCTTTATCGTGGTGATGCTCAAACGCGACGGCCAAACGATCATTCCCGATGGCAACACCCTAATATACGCCGGCGACGAAGCCGTCATCGCTACGCTGGCGTCGTAGTGACCAGGGGTTAGCTAATTTGCGACGAAGAAATCAAGCGCCTAGAGAACCTCATGCCTTCGCTCGCAGATTTGGATTTGCCCGAGGAGTAAAGCACCCCTCCCCCATGTAACCATCCTGTAAATCATAGCGGCGCACTCGGGTTTTGCTGTGATTCGGTCGCGCCTGACGCTCCACTGTGCTAAAGTATCCCGAACGTTCAAACGACTACGAGGGGAACTAGAAGATGGCACGTGTGCACAACTTCTCAGCTGGCCCGGCCGCGCTGCCCACCAGCGTGCTCGCCGAGATCGCCGACGAGATGATGGACTACCGCGGCTGCGGCATGTCCGTGCTCGAGATGAGTCATCGATCTAGCATGTACCAGCAGATCATCGACGACGCCGAGGCAACTCTGCGCCGCCTGCTGAGCATCCCCGACAACTACCGCGTCCTGTTTTTGCAGGGTGGTGCCACACTGCAGTTTGCGGGCATCCCCATGAACCTGATGCGCCGCGGCCGCGCCGGCTACGTCGTGACCGGCAACTTTGCCAACAAGGCGTACAAGGAGGCCGCCAAGTACGGCGAGGCCGTTCTGCTCGCGAGCTCCGAGGACACCAATTTCGACCGCATTCCCACCATGGCCGACATCAACGCGCGCATTGCCGCCGAGGCCGCGGGCGACGGGCTCGACTACGTCTACATCTGCCAGAACAACACCATCTTTGGCACCATGTACCACGAGCTGCCCAACTGCGGCGATGTGCCGCTGGTCGCCGATGTCTCGAGCTGCTTTCTGTCGCAGCCGCTCGACGTTGAACGCTACGGTCTCATCTACGCCGGCGCGCAGAAAAACGCCGGCGCCGCAGGCGTGACCGTGGTCATCGTGCGCGACGACCTCATCGCAGATGGCCCCGCCTTTGCGCAGACGCCGCAGTACATGGACCTTAAGACCCAGGACGCCAAGGGCTCCATGCTCAACACCCCCAACACCTTTGGTATCTACGTATGCGGCAAGGTGTTCCGTTGGGTTGAGCAAACCGGCGGACTTGCCGCCATGGCCGAGCGCAACTGGGCCAAAGCCAACCTGCTCTATGACTTGCTCGAGCAAAGCGAACTGTTCCATGGCACCACGCAGGCCGACAGCCGCTCCATCGCCAACGTCACGTTCCGTACCGGCGATGCCGACCTCGACGCCGCCTTTGTCGCAGGCGCGGCCGAGCACCAGATTCAAAACGTCAAGGGTCATCGCCTGGTGGGCGGCATGCGCGCCAGCGTCTACAACGCCGTAACCATGGAAGACGTGCGGGCACTGGCCTCGTACATGAAAGACTTCGAAGCGCAGCATAGTTTGAGCCCGCGATCTAACTAGCCCGCAGCACGCGGGCCGACCAGCCATCTCAAACCACCCTGTTTAGATCAAAACCTGCTAAGGAGTTTTTCCATGCGTAAGATTAAGACCATCGACGACATCACCAAAGACGGCAAAGTCGAGTTTGGCGAGGGCTACGAGTTTGTGGGCACCGCCGAGGAGGCCGACGCTATCCTGATGCGCTCCACCGACCTGCACGGCTACGAGCTGCCCGAGGGCATCCGCGCCATCGCCCGCTGCGGCGCCGGCGTCAACAACATCCCCGTCGAGGAGTACGCCAGAAAGGGCGTCGTCGTCTTTAACTCCCCCGGTGCCAACAGCAACGCCGTCAAGGAGCTCGTCCTGGGCATGCTGGTGCTTTCGAGCCGCGGCGTCGTGCAGTCGATGAACTGGGTGCGCAACAACGCCGACGACCCCGAGATCCAGGTCGATGCCGAGAAGGCCAAGAAGGCCTTTGTGGGCCGCGAGCTCAAGGGCAAGCGCATCGGCGTCATCGGCCTGGGCAACGTAGGCTCCAAGGTCGCCAACGCCTGTGTCGACCTGGGCATGGACGTTTACGGCTACGATCCGTTCATTTCCGTCGAGCACGCGTGGGTGCTGAGCCGCGAGGTGCAGCGCGTGGGCACGCTCGAGGATCTGTGCCGCGGCTGCGACTACCTCACCGTGCACGTGCCCAGCAAGGCCGATACCATCGGCATGATCAGCACCGAGCAGATTAACCTGCTGGCGCCCGACGCCGTGCTCATCAACTACGCGCGCGAGACCATCATTGACGAGGACGCCGTCGACGCCGCCCTGCGCGCGGGCAAGCTCAGCTGGTTTAGCTGCGACTTTGCCACGCCCAAGACCGTCAAGATGCCCAACACGTTTATCACCACGCATTCGGGCGCCGGCACCGGCGAGGCCGAGGCCAACTGCGCCGACATGGCCATCAGCGAGCTCAAGGATTACCTGGAAAACGGCAACATCGCGCACAGCGTCAACTACCCCGCCTGCAGCATGGGCAAGGCGCGCGCCGCAAGCCGCATTGCCTGCCTGCATGCCAACGTGCCCAACATGATCGGCCAGATCACGGCCATTCTCGCCAAGGACAACGCCAACGTGCAGCGCATGACCAACGAGTCCGCTGGCGAGAACGCCTACACTATGTTCGACACCGACGAGCACCTGGACAGCAGCACCATCGAGGCTCTCAAGCAGATTCCGTCGATGTATCGCGTGCGTGTGATCAAATAGCGCCGGTGCCAAGCCTGCCAGGCAGGCCATGAAGCCCATTCGGCCCCCGTTTTCACGAAACGGGGGCCGATTTTGTTGCTCCGGACGACTTTAAAATGATACCCAGAATAAGTTTTTTCAGATAATCGATAGTGAGGCTCAAGTCGCTAAGCACACCCGCTTTGATAAACAGCTTTATCAGGGACTTTAGTAGGTAAAAATCGATCTCTATGTGCCGAATGTAAGTTGACTGTCCATTTTCCGAAACAACTTATTCTAGATAGCATTTTTAAGGCCCCTCCAAGGCGAAATATAAGTCTTTTTGTGACCAAAACTCTAGTCCGCGCGACCGTTTTCCACCCGCGCGGCTACATTCCTGCCCAATCGATAAAAATCTCCTCACGAAGCCGCCGTTCGAGCTCCTGCTGTCGCGGCGTCTTGTCTTTCAGCGGCACATCGAGATAGGCCATGATGAGCTCCATCACCACGCGGAAGGCATCGGAGTCGGCCAGCTGACCATAGGTCATCAGAATGACGGGATATCCCATCGCTTGCAGCGCCGTCGTTCGATCGGAGTCCGAAATCTTGGATTCTATGGATCCGCGAATGGCTTTACCTTGGCATTCAACCAGACACTCTCTGCTGCCGTCCTTATTTGCCAGCAGGATATCGGCATAGCGCCTATCAAGCCCCGAAATCAGGCGGGCGCTGCGCGTCATACGAATCTCAACGTTATTGGTAAGGCTCAGCCCTTCGCCGCCGCGCAACCTCGTAAGGCCAAACAGCATCGAAGCCTGGACCTCGAGCGGCGATGCTGCCACCCCCGTAATGCATTTCGCGGATCGTATGAACGATTTAGCGCCGCGGAGCCCCCGGACCTTATCGACGAACTCTGTAAGCTCAGAGAGCTCGATCAAGGGAGGTCGTTTCCACAAGTCCGTTGGATTCCCCGAGACATCCTTTACGTTTTCCCAGCCCGACCGTGCGTCACCCCACCGGCCCCCGTATGCCTGCTCAAGTGCCGACTTTACCTGAGGTGCAATCTTGCACACGGCAAAGGTGCCGCACATCTCATACATGCACATGATTAGACGCTCGTTTGAGACCGAGGAAGCCAGGGTCAGCAGGGTAAAGAGTGGGGACGCAACATCGAGGCCAAACTCCGTCTGCCGCACGGAATCAAACGGCCTCTCCCCGTTCCAAACATGCCTGACAATGCGATCGCCCTTACGTCCGCAGCTGCCCTGCGCCAACACGTGTAACGGGGTGCCCAGGAAATGCGTGACGAGCGGATGCTCACATAGGTGCTCCCTGCGCGGATCGTCCGCAGAATCGGGCAGGTCCGGCATTATTGCCAAGACCTGTGGAGGTATCCGGTGATACCGAAAGGCAGATATGTCGCACAGCATGTCGTCCATGAAGGGTACGTACCCGCTGCGTCGCTTGTGAACCCGCTCGGACGGCAAACGCGCTGGCTCGGCCTGCGAACGGTAAATACTGCCACGCCCACGTCGCGGATCTCTCAGGAGGCTTACAATCGGTTTGGAAAGCAAACTGATTGTGAGGTTGCATATGGTTGATGAGGACTTTGCCTGGCGGCTTACGCAAGGACTCGTGCGGATCGACAGCTCAGACCCGGGCGCGTATGAGGATGAAATTGAGCGCTTCATTAAGAGGCTCATTGAGCAGCAGCTGGCACAACTTGATAGTTCTGCGCTCGATGCCGTGCAGATTGAGGAGCTCGAAGTGCTGCCCGGGCGCCGCAACCTTAAAGTCACCGTGCCGGGCCAAAGCGACGAGCCGCGGCTGGTCTATATCTGCCACATGGATACCGTCACCTTGGGCGATGGCTGGGACGCAGACATCGCACCGCTTGGGGCGGTTGTGCGCGACGATAAACTCTATGGCCGCGGTGCCTGCGATATGAAGGGTGGCCTGGCCTGCGCCATTGCCGCACTGGTCCATACGCTCGAGCGCGTGGCGGCGGATGGCGCGCTGCCACGCCGCGGCTTTTCGCTCATCTGCTCGGTCGACGAGGAAGACTTTATGCGCGGCTCCGAGGCGGCCATCAATGCCGGCTGGGTCGGCTCGCGCGAATGGGTGCTGGACACCGAGCCCACCGACGGGCAGATCCAGGTGGCGCACAAGGGGCGTACGTGGTTCGAGATTGAAATGGCTGGCGTGACGGCGCATGCGAGCCAGCCTTGGAAGGGCGCGGATGCCGTCGCCGCCATGGCCGAGGTCGTGTGTTCGCTTCGTCGCGCGTTTGCGGCGCTGCCCGCGCACGATGAGCTGGGGCCTTCGACCATCACGTTTGGCCAAATCGAGGGCGGATATCGCCCCTACGTCGTACCCGACCGCGCCAAAGTTTGGGTCGAC
>URNQ01000082.1 GCA_900549245.1 uncultured Collinsella sp. | reverse complement strand
TGCCCGAAACGCCCACGGCCAGGTTGCCGTGATGGTTGAGCGCCGCGACCAGCTCCTGGTTGACCTTGCCGCCCAGCACCTCGCGCACGATATCCATGGTCGCCGGCGTGGTCACGCGCTGGCCGTTCATAAACTCGACGGGGATGTCGTAGTGGCTAAGCGCCTCGTTGATGGCCTTGCCGCCACCGTGCACGATAACAGGGCGCATGCCGATGATCTTGAGCAGGACGATGTCGCTCATCACGTCGCGGCGCAGCTGCTCATCAACCATGGCGGCTCCGCCATATTTGATAACAACCGTCTTGCCGGTCAGGTTCTTAATCCACGGCAGCGCTTCGAACAGCAGCTGCGCGGTTGCTTCGTTGGATTCACTCGAACGACAATCGCGTGCGAATTTCATAATCTGCCTCGTCTTTCGTATCGTTATCGCGCCGTGCTCCGCTGTCCGCAATCGCGGCAAGATGCGCAGCGTGCCTGGAATCTAGGAACGGTAGTCGCCGTTGATGGAGATGTACTCATGCGTGAGGTCGCAAGTCCACACGGTGGTCGCCGCGTCGCCCGCGCCCAGGTCGGCCGAGATCACGATCTCGGGCGCCTCAAAACGTCGCAGAGCCTCGTCCTCGTCAAAGGGAACAGTCAGACCGTCGCGACAGACAGGCATGCCCATCATGTCGATGGAAACGTCTTCCTGATTAAACTTCACGCCGCACTTACCGAGCGCCATGGCAACGCGGCCCCAATTGCAGTCATGGCCGGCGATGCAGGTCTTAACGAGCGGCGAGTTGGCAACGGCACGGGCGGCGATATCGGCCTCCTCGTCGCTGGCGGCGCCGGTAACGTTGACCGTAACAAGCTTGGATGCGCCCTCGCCGTCGGCGGCGATATTGCGCGCCAGGCTCTCGCACACCTCGTGCACGGCAAATGCCAACTCGTCAAAGGCATCGGAGCCCTCGACGATAGGCTCGGCATCTGCGGCAGCGGCGCCGGAGGCAAGCATGATGCAGGTGTCGTTGGTCGAGGTGTCGGAATCGACCGTTACCTTGTTAAAGGTCTGCTTGACGGTCGAGAGCAGCAGGGCATGAAGTGCCGCAGGCTCGACGGGGGCATCGGTGGTGATAACTGCGATCATGGTGGCCATGTTGGGCATGATCATGCCCGAGCCCTTGCACATTCCGCCTACCGTATAGACATTGCCTGCATGACCCGCAGCCTCACTGACGTAGGACACGGCGTACTCCTTGGAGTGCGTGTCGGTCGTCATGATGGCGCGAGCGGCATCGGCGCCACCGTGGGCGGAGAGCGCCTCGTAGGCAGCAGGAATGGCGGTCTCAAACGTGTCGATCGGCAGAATCTGGCCAATTACACCCGTGGAGGCAACCAGAATCTGCTGGGGCTCGCAGCCGATAACCTGCGATGCGATGCTGCACGTCTCGCGCGCGCAGGCAAGGCCGGTCTCACCCGTGGCGGCGTTGGCATTGCCAGAGTTGACCGAAACGCCGGCGATGATACCGTAGCCCTTGTCGGCACCGCCCAGGTTGGCACGGCTCACCTGCACGGGCGCCGCGCAAAAGCGATTGGTGGTAAACACGCCGGCACCGGGACAGGGTTTATCGGGCACGACGAGCGCGTAATCCAGACGCTCGGGGTTCTTGCGGAACCCAGCGTGAATGCCTGCAGCTTTAAAACCAGCCGCAGCCGTAACGCCACCCTCGACGGCGCGAATCTTGATATCAAACAGCTCGGTATTCATCGTCTTTATGACTCCTTATGTCAAACAAAAAAACGGACATCGGTTGGTGCGCCATGCCAGTCGTGATCATGAGACCAGCTTAAGAGTGGCGCCCCACTCGATGCCCGACTACCAAATCGTTAACAATCGAATGTGCTACACCGGGCACGCCACTGTGGGCAAGCCTCGTCGCTCGTCAAAGCCAAAGATGATATTGGCGCACTGGACTGCTTGGGCCGCAGCGCCCTTGCACAAATTGTCGATAGCACCCGTCGCCACCAGCACGCCCGCGCGCTTGTTGAGCGCGAGGCCAATCTGGGCGGCGTTGGTGCCGACGATCGAAGCCGTCTTGGGCTGCTGGCCGGCATCGAGCACGCGCACAAAGGTGCGACCGGCGTAGAACTGCTTGTAATGGTCGACGACATCCTCAAGAGCCAGCGTGTCGAGAGCCTGCGGCGCAAGCGGCAGCGTCACCGTGGAGAGCAGGCCGCGCTTGAGCGGTGCCAGGTGCGGGGTAAAGACGACGCGATCGGTCAGGCCAAGGATTTGCTCGATTTCGGGCGTATGGCGATGTTTGCCCACGCCATAGGCCTCCAAGTTCTCGTCCGCGCTGCAAAAATGGGTGCGGGCGTTGCAGGACTTACCGGCGCCCGTCGCGCCGCTAATGGCATCGACAATCACGGGGCCGTTCTCGGCCACCCAGCCCGCGCGCACGGCGGGCGCGGCAGCAAGGCTCGTTGCGGTGGGATAGCAGCCGGCGCAGGCGACCAACACGGGTTTGCCGTCGGCATGGTCGGATGCGGCGGTTTCCAAGTCTTGGCAGAACAGCTCGGGCAGACCGAAGGCACGGGTCTTGAGCAGCTCGGGGCTCGTATGCTCGGCGGCATACCATGTCTCAAAGACGGACGCATCGTTCAGACGGTAGTCGGCCGAAAGATCAAAGCAGGAGACGCCCGATGCAAGCAGCGCGGGCACCTGTGCCATGGCAGCCGTGTGCGGCACGGCAAGAAAAACCGCATCGCAGCTCTTGAGCTCGGGGGCGTCATGCGTGGTGAAAACCAGATCGCTCACGCCAGCGAAGCTCGGATACACCGCGGACAGCGGCTGGCCGGCATCAGCGTTGGACGTAATGGCAACAAGTTCAAACTCGGGATGACCGAGCACGAGGCGAATGAGCTCGGCTCCGGCATATCCAGCCGCACCGACGACTCCAACCTTTAAAGACATATCAGACTCCTTGTCTGCGATTTATGCACCGATGCGCATTTCGCAGCGGTCGTTATGAAGTGGGTTGAAACTTTAGCACCAAAAGATGCATTAACACGTAAATGGCTTGCATATTCATGCATTGAAACATTCCCGACACATTCGCTTGAAGGAATTGACAAATAGAGCGGGCCCCGTATTGACCGACGCTCCTAACGGCGCCGGGCAATACGAGGCCCGCCCATGCGAAAACCAAGTTGTTAGGATGAGCCAGCTGGCTAGAGCTCGACCGGCACCCATTCGTCGTGATTGCAGATAAAAGCCTCGGGATCCTCGACGCTAAAGAAGACGAGCGTGGGGTCGTTAGGCCCCTCATAGTGCTCGCCCAGGTGCTCTAGATGCTTCCACCCGGCTTCGCGCATTTCGCCTAAAGCCCGGTCATCCAAGCCAGCGCGCCCGCGCAAGATGAGCCAGCCATGGCCCGGCCACCAACTCGTGGCCTCAAAGCGCTGGTTTTGCAGCAGCTCCTGCCACACATCTTTAGTGCGCGCTGTCACAAACCACAGCTTGCCATCCTGAATCTGTGCAAACGAGAACGGACGCACATGTGGCTGCCCGTCCACGCTCGTCGCCAGATACCACGCCGGCACCGACGTCAGATACTCCAAAACCGTATTCAATCCGTCCATGCGTCCTCCTGCCACTAGCCAATTTGGAACGGGTAGTTAATTTGAGACGCGCTAGAGCTCCAGATGCTCTTCGCTGCCGTCGATATCGCAGAAGCGGGCGGCGATATTGCGGACCGAGAAAAACGCAAGACGACCGTCGTTGGCGCTCTCATGCTTCTCGCCAATGCCCACCATGTGCTTAAAGCCTGCTTCGCGAACGCGGTCGCTCACCACCGCATCGTCCTCGAGCGCGGCCTCGCCGGACAATACGATCCAGCACTCCCCCGGCTTCCAGCCCGAAAGCTCGAACTTGGGGTTCGCGCTGAGCTCGGCCCACACATCCTTATCGCGCGAGGTGCAAAACCACAGCTTGTCATCATCGACCATGGCAAACGAGAACGGCCTCACGCGCGGCTGATGTCCGTCCGTCACGTCGATCGTGGCGAGATACCACGCCGGAATACGCCTAAGATACGAACAGGCGCGCTCGAGCTGCGCCGTGCGGTCGTTGTCGGTCATGGGAATCCCTTTCCTGCGCTCGAATCGCGCCTAAACAAGTTGAAGATTGATGACGATGACGCAGATGAGCAGCAGCGCTGTCACCACCGCCGCCAACGCATCGCCGCGGCCAAATGCAAGCGCATGCAGACGCGTGCGGCCCTGTTCGCCGTGATAGCAGCGTGCATCCATGGCAGCAGACAACGTCTCGGCATGACGGAACACGCCCGTGAACAGTGGAATCGCCACACTGCCGAGCATACGCACGCCGCCGAGCGGGCCACCCGTTACGCGTGCACCACGGCTTGCCTGCGCATCGGCCGTCTGCTTCATCTCGGTGGCAAACTGCGGCATAAAGCGCAGCGCGATGCCCATGATCATGCCGAGCTCGTGCGCAGGGAGCCCCACACGCGCAAACGGCGCGAGCAGGCGCTCGAAGCCCGCGGTGAGGTCGAGCGTCGGTGTGGTGAGCGTGATGGCGCTCATACCGGCCATCATCAAGGTCAGGCGGCACGCCATAAAGGCGGCGGAATGCAGCGAGCCCTCGCTTATCCGCAGAAAGCCGAGCTGCCACAGGATGCGCCCACTCTGATCGGTAAACAAGTTGAGCACCGCGACCACGACGACGATTGCCAGCAGCGGCGCCATCGACGACAGAACGCGACGAGCCGGCACCCGGGACACGACATAGATCAGCACAACGAAAATTGCGACAGGGGCTAATCCGCGGAAGCCGCCGACGGTCAGCGTCGTGATCAAAAACACAAAGCCCAGGAGCAGCTTGGTGCGCGGATCCAGACGATGGATCGCGCTATCGCTCGGATAGTAGCTGCCAAACGAAAACGCCTCCATCAGCAACCCTCCTCTCGCGCGACCGTTTCGGATTTGGCCTTGTCCGAGACGTTAGAAGAACCGCCTGAGCGACCGATCGGCAAATCTGCCAACTCGTCGGCCAACGACTCAACCGTATAGAGCCCGCCGCGACGCAGCGGCACGCCCGCTTCCGCGAGCGCCAACGCCATGCGCTGGGCAGCGGGAACACCCAAGCCGATTGATTTAAGCTCATCCGCATGCGCAAAAACCTGAGCGGGCGTGCCCTCAGCAAACACCGTGCCCTCGTTCATCACGACAATACGATCGCAGCAATTGGCAAGGTCATCCATACTGTGTGAGACCATGACGACGGTCAGGCCCCCATGGTGAAGTCGATCGATGAGCTCCAGGAAATCACTGCGCGCCGCCGGATCGAGCCCCGCCATGGGCTCATCGAGTACCAAGACCTCGGGCTCCATGGCAAGCACGCCGGCAAACGCCACGCGCCGCTGTTGGCCACCCGAAAGCTCAAAGGGACTCTTGTCGCCCACCGTGGCCAAGTCGAGGCCCACGCGCGCGAGCGATGACTCAACGCGGCGCGCGACCTCGGCCTGCGACAAGCCAAGGTTGTGCGGGCCAAACGCCACGTCCTGCGTCACGGTTTCGGCAAACAGCTGACGCTCGGGATATTGAAACACCACGCCGACCTTGGCCTTAACCGCGGCGGCATCTTTCTTGTTTGCCAGGTCGAGCCCCAACGCGTAAACGGAACCCTCCTGGGGGCGAATCAAACCGTTGAGATGCTGGACCAGCGTCGACTTACCCGAACCGGTATGACCTGCTAAGCCCAGGAACTCGCCGCGACGCACCGTCAGCGATACATCGCGCAGCGCCCACGGGCTGCTGGGGTCGTTTCCCCAGAGAGCCTGTTTGCTCGATTTGCCCGCAACGGCCGAGCGCTTATGCCAGCGGCGACGCTCGCGCGGACTGAGCGAATAACTGTACGAAACATGGGATAGCTCGATGACGGGCTCCGACGCGTTGCCCTCGTTGTCTACCGGAACAGTGCCGTCAGCGATTTCCAACTGGGACGCGGAAGGCCGCCCTGTGGTGTCTTCCCCACTCCGGTCGGCATATACCTGCGCAATCTCGGCGACCATATCCGCCTCGCGCACCTGCGCATGAACGGGCACGCCCTTCGCACGAAGCGCCGTGCCCAAGCAGCACGACGCCGGCATATCCAGGTTGAGCTCCGCGAGCTCATCTGCCCGCGTCAGAATCTCCTCGGGCGTACCGAGCATGGCAACGCGCCCCGCCCGAAATACCGCGACACGATCGGCCTCGGCGGCCTCTTCCATAAAGTGCGTAATCATCACGATGGTCATGCCGCGATCGTGCAACGCGTGGCAAGCCTTCATGAGGCCCTTGCGTCCACGCGGATCGAGCATCGAAGAAGCCTCGTCCAAGATGAGCACGCGCGGTTCCATGGCGAGCACACCGGCAAGCGCCACGCGCTGCTTTTGGCCACCCGAGAGCGCGTGGGTCTCGTGGCGCTCAAAGCCCACCAGGCCCACGCCCTTCAGCGCCTCGCGTACACGCTGTGCTATTTGTGCCGATGGCACGCCAAGGTTTTCGGGACCAAACGCAATGTCATCTTCGACAAGCGTTGCCACCAGCTGGTCGTCGGGATTCTGGAATACCATGCCCGCGGTCGAACGAATGTCGTAGACCAGCTCGGGGTCGGACGCATCCATGCCGTTGATGCGTACCGTGCCCGCATCGGGCTGCAACAGCGCATTCAGATGCTTGGCAAACGTCGACTTGCCCGACCCATTGCCACCGAGGATGCAGAAAAACTCCCCGTCCTCGATGTTCAGATCGACACCGTCGAGTGCCGACACGGCACCGTCATAGCTAAAGGAAACGCTCCGACACTCAATCATGCGCGGCCTTTGACCTGGTCCTTTTTAGGCGTGATGAGGTTGGAGACTGCTTTATACACCGCTAGCGTCAACACCGAGTTAAGCACGGTCTTGATAAGGTTGAACGGCAGCACGGCAGGAATCATAAGCGGGGCGATCACATCGACCGAGCCATACCAGAACCATACGCCAATGGTAAGGTTTGCGACCATAGACAACGCCGTAGCGGCAATGACGCCGAGCACCAGGCCAATCACGGCACCCTTATAGGTATGCATCTTCTGGTAGACGATAGCCGCGGGCAGAATGTAGCCCAGCGTGGCAACCAGGTTCATAAGCGCGCCGACCCAGTCACCCGTGGTGAGCGCATGGATAACGATCGCCATAGCGGCAACAGCGGTACCGGCACCGGGGCCATACGCAAACCCGCACACCATCGCCGGCACCAGCGACGGGTCATACGTCAAAAACGGCGCCGAGGGAAGGATGGGTAGCTGCACATACATAAGCAACGCGCTCAAGGCACACATCAGCGCCATGGTAACGAGCTGTTTGGTGCTCCACCTATTCGTGTTCTCAAAATGGATATGCTGCGACTGTTCAGACATAAGATCACCTGCCTCTTTCATCCGGACTCTAACCGTTGGTACTGGGATCTCACCAGTTCAGCCGGCATGCGAACCAACGCACACGCGGGTCGCGGACTCATCGGCTCGGCCGCAGGCCCCCCGCGCTGTTTCGC
>URNQ01000081.1 GCA_900549245.1 uncultured Collinsella sp. | reverse complement strand
GCACCGCAGCGCACGGCGGAGCGTGCCACGTCCATGGCAACGTTGCCGCCGCCGATGACGCACACGCGCTGGCCGCTCAGGTCGGGCAGCTCGTCATCGCCGATAGCACGCAGCATCTTGACGGCCGACTCCACGCCGGGCGCCTCTTCGCCCGGAAGGCCGAGCTTCTTGTCGCTATGGGCACCGATGGCCAGGTAGACGGCATCGAACTCGTCGCGCAGACGGGCGAGCTCCTCGCCGTTCACGGAGTGGTCGAGTTCCACATCGATGCCGGCACTCAAGATCCAGTCGATCTCGGCCTGCAAGCGCTCGCGCGGCAGACGATAGCTGGGGATGCCGTAGCGCAGCATGCCGCCCAAGTGGTGACGCTGCTCAAAGATGGTCACCTTATGGCCCATCACGGCCAGGTAGTAGGCGCAGGAAAGGCCGGCCGGGCCGCCGCCGATCACAGCGACGCGCTTACCGGTGTTGTCCACTACATGCGGCTTATGGTCGTTGAGGTCACTGTGTTCAACGGCAAAGCGCTTGAGGGCGAGGATGTTCATGGGGTCGTCGACCATGCCACGGCGGCAGTGCATCTCGCAGGGATGCTCGCACACCAAGCCGCAGACGAGCGGCAGCGGATTGTTCTTGCGGATGACCTTGACGGCATCGGCATAGCGGCCGGCCTCGACGAGCGAAATGTACCCGGGAATGTCGACGTGCGCCGGACAGCCCGAGACACACGGAACGCGGGCCTCACGATCAAAACCGCAGGAGTGCTCGCGAATGTGATGCTCAAAATCGTCGCGGAAGCCGCGAATGGCCGTGAGTGCCATGGCGCCAGCTTCGTAGCCGATGGTGGGGGCCGTGCGCTCAATCAGGTTGAGCGTGGACTCATCGGCGCGCCCTTCGAGCACATCGGCAAGCAGGTCGCTCAGCGCGCTCAGGCCCACGCGACAGGGCGTGCACTTGCCGCAGCTCTGGGTGGAGCACAGGTTGACGAGCGCTGCCGTAAACTCCACGGGACACGGGGCGAGCGAGCTCACCGCCAGACGACGTCCGAGCGCATCGTGCAGGTCGTCCATGACGGCCTGAGCGTGGCTGCGTTCCATTACATGCAGTCGAGCCATAAGATCCCCTCTCGCATGGCAGCCCGGAGGCGAGGCCGGGCGAAATTGCTACATGCAACACACTGACCTAAAAAGTTGTTAGGTCTCCACACGGTTCGGCAGGCGGTATAAAATGTCACCCTCAGCGGTGAAAAAGAACATTACCGCAGATAAATGCCGTATTTGATAAAACGCGTTACCAAATGACAATGCCCCGCCCACGCAATCACGTGGACGGGGCATTGCTCCGGGTATGCGGTCAGCGACCCTGTTGCTTTTACTTAAGCTCGGGCCAGAAGTCCTTGTTGGCCTCAATCATGTCGTCGAGAACCTCCTTGGCGACCTTCATCGAAGGCACGGTCTTGTTCAGCGTAAAGGCCTTGAGCGCCTTCTCGTACGAACCCTCGATCGTAGCCTCGACCACGAGCTTCTCGGAGTTCAGCTGCTGCATCATGAGGCCCTGTTGGAACAGAGGAATGTTGTCGCGGCTGATGACCTCGGGGCCATTCTTGCCAATGTAGGCAGGCAGCTCGACCATAGCGTCGTAGGGCATGTTGGGGATAGCGCCCTTGTTCTCGCAAATGACCAGGAAGCGCTGCTTGGTGTCGTTCTTCAGAGCGATAGCCAGATCGGCAATCCAGTCGCCGTGGCTGCCCGCATAGAACGTGCTCTCGTCGATCTCGCCCGTCTTCTCGTAGTGGTCGATGCCGTCGAAGAGGTTCTTCTCACGCGTCTCCTCAACCTCGTTAGCACGGGTGCGCTCGGGGTTGGAATGCTCGACGAACTCCTTCTGCTGCAGGTAGTAGTTCAGATACGTGTTGGGCAGGTACTCCGGGAAGCACTCCATGATCTCGTACTCGCCCTTCCAGACGTAGTACCAGCTGCCCTTGGTGTGGCGGTTCTGCTCGGGGTGCTCGTCAGTGGCCTCCTCGGGCTTCTTTGCCATGAGCGAGCCCATGCCCTTGAGGTAGGAGTCGGGCAGCAGAATCTCATGCTCCTTGATGTACTCGCGCAGCTGCGGGAGCACCTCCTCGCCCTTGTGGCGGATCGAGGTGAACCAACCAAAGTGGTTGAGGCCAAAGTAATCGTACTCGACATCCTTCTTGTCGATATCGAGTGCGGCGCAAACCACGTCGATGATCGCGATCGGCATGTCGCAGATGTTGATGATGCGAGCGTTGGGACGCAGCACGCGGCAGCCCTCGGACACGATGGCAGCAGGGTTGGAGTAGTTGAGAATCCAGTAGTCCTTCTTGGCGTACTTCTCAACGTCATCGATCAGCTCGACCATGGGGAAGATGGTGCGCATGCCGTAGGCAAGGCCGCCGCAGCCGCAGGTCTCCTGACCCACGCAACCGTGGCGCAGCGGAATCTTCTCGTCCTGCTCGCGCATGGCGTAGCCGCCCACGCGCATCTGGGCAAACACGAAGCTCGCGTCGGTAAAAGCCGTCTTCTTGTCGGTGGTCACCGTGAGCTTGATGTCCAGGCCGAGGTCCTCGTGCAAAATCCAGTCCACGAGCACGCCGATCTTGCGCTGGCGCTCCTCATTGATGTCGTACAGACGAATCTCGTCAACATCGAGCTCGTCCTTGCGCAGGGCGATGGACTTGACGATGCCGGGGGTAAAGGTGGATCCGCCACCACACAGAGTAATGATCATTGTTTACTGCTCCTTCTCAATTGCGTTCTCGACCTTGTCGCGCATCTCGGCGACCTTCATGCCAAAGATGATCTGGATATTGTTGCCGTTGCGGTTGATACCGCTGTTGGGCACGTGGTTGATGAGGTTCTCATCGATGAGGTCCGGGTTCTTAACGTTCACACGAAGACGCGTAAAGCAGTTCTCGAGCTCCTCGATGTTGTCCTTGCCGCCAAGACCTGCGACCAGGTCGGCAATACCTGCATCGACGCCCTCTGCGGGAGCGGTGGCAACAGCGCCCTGCTTCACCGCGACAGACGCGGCGGCCTCGCCCTCGGCAACGGACTCGGCGAGCTCGGACTCCTCCTCGCGACCAGGCGTGTGGAGGTTGAGCTTCTTAATAAGGAAGGTGAAGAGGAAGAAGTACAGCGCGGCGTTGACGACTCCAAGCACCAGCATAACCGGCCAGTTGGTCTTGTCGACACCGAGGACCAGGTTGGAAACCACGATGTTGATGATACCGCCTGCAGTCGAAGCGGGCACGGAGAGGACCTTGAGCAGAACCAGGAAGATGCCGGAAAGAACCGAGTGAACGACAAAGAGCACGGGAGCGGCAAAGACAAAGAGGAAGTCCATGGGCTCGGTGACACAGGAGAGCACGGCGGTGATGATCAGCGGGATGATAACGGCCTTGGTCTTATCCTTGTTCCCCTTGTAAGCGGTGAAGATAAAGGCGAGACCGATACCGATGTAGGGCCACAGGTTGTTGAAGGTGTAGCTGTTGAAGTAGGTGCTATCGGAGAAGGGCTGGCCCGTCATTGCCATCTCGGCGACACGGATGGGATAGGCGCCGGCGATAACCTGATCACCCAGCGTCAGGGTGCCACCCACATCGGAGAACTGGAACGGAGTGTAGATGAGGTGGTGCAGACCGGTGGGAACGAGCAGCTTGTTGAGCATGCCGTAGATAAACAGACCGATGTTGCCCGACTCCTTAATGATGCCGGCAACGGAGGAGATGGCGCCCTGAACCGGAGGCCAAACGATGCAGAAGCCAGCGCCCATGATCCAGGAGATGATGATCATGATCAGGAACGGAAAACGAACGCCCGAGAACATCGAAAGGGCAATGGGGAACTGCTTGTTCGAGTACTTGTTGAACACGGCACCGGTGATGCAACCAAGAATGATGCCGCCAAACACGCCGGTATCGAGCACCTGAATGCCCATAACGGTGCTCTGGCCGGTTCCGGTAAGACCGAGCATGCCGCTCGCTTCGGCAAGAGAGCCGGTGGCGTTGAGCACGATGTTGTTAGCCTGCAGGAACAGGAAGAACGACATCAGGGCAATCAGCGAAGCATGGCCCTTGTTCTTCTTTGCCATGGCGCCGGCGATGCCCACGCAGAACAGAATCGAGAGGTTGTTGATGATAAACATCAGCGACTGATAGACAACGGCGCCCACAAGCTGGAACGGACCGGAGCCCAGTACGGGGATCACGGCGCAGATGGTCTTGTTGGTCAGAATAATGCCCACGATGAGCAGAATGCCGGCAACCGAGAGATACATCATCGGCTGAACGATTGACTTCGCGAACACCTCCAACGGCGCTTTGAAATTAAACTTCTTTTTTGCGGTCATAGCGGTACTCCCCTTCCTTTTCCGCAAATTAAGACAGATGTGCCCTGGACAAGACCGTGAGCCTTGCCTTATATCAATCGATGTATGGGCACGTTATGCCTAGAGACCAGGTTCTCCAAGCAGGTTAACAATGTGATATGCGAGATAACTCTTCTCGGCATCGGTAACGACAACGTTATAGGTAGACGACAAGTGGGCGGCTATGGCGTCCGCGCACGAGAACGCGCACGGATACGCCGTTTCATCGATTCGGAACAGCGCGTCGCCATTGATTTGCCCGGCCGCAGGATCGAGCGCTCGCTGAGCGAAAAACTGCAGGTGACGAACGAAACGCTCATAGGGCAGCGAGGTGTCATCGAGGGTCGTAGCATAGCGCTTGGAAACAATCGCGAGCACGTCGCGAACAAGCTGGACCGAGATGATAAGACGATCGGAGCGTTGCGGCATGGTGGCGTTGACGATATGCAGCGTAATAAAACCCTGCTCTTCTTCGCTCATCTGGATGCCCATATACTCCTTGATAATCTGCAGCGCACGGCCCGCAAGCGCATACTCCTTGCGATAGAACTGCTGGATCTCGAGCAGCAACGGATTCTCACAGGAGACGCCCTTGCGCTCACGCTCCAAAGCAAGGCTGATATGGTCTGCGAGAGCAATGAGAATCTTGTCGTTGACATCAACATTGAGCTCTCGACGGAGCATCTGAACAATGTCCTCGGCAATCACGAGGTTGACGGTGGGAATGGACTCCAAAAGATGTGCCAAGCGGTCAATCGTACGCGAATCCTGAGAAGTGCCCTCCTGCAACGCGTAGGTCTTTTCGATCGACGCCTCGTCGATGGCATCGCCGGCATGACGGCCAAAGCAGAGGCCTCGACCGATGACGATGAGCTCGGAGCCATCGTCCGAAGTGACCATTGCGACGTTGTTGTTAAAAACTCGCTTGATAACCACGGTACCCACCACAAGAATTTACTCGGAAAGCCAGACGACAGGCTCTTTAACAGCAACAGGGCCGGAAGCATGCTCACGAAGAGTCGAGTTCTCCGAACGCTCGCATACAATAACGAAGACCGTGGGATCGAAGCCGGCGGCGCGGACCGCGTCGAAATCGACCTCGACGAGGGCCTGGCCCGCGTCGACATGGTCACCCTGGGCAACAAGCGCATGGAAGCCCTTGCCCTCAAGTTTAACAGTGTCGATTCCGATATGCAGCATCACCTGAGCAGAGCTGTCGTCGGACATGATGCCCAGTGCATGCTCGGTCGGGAACAGCGCCGCGACGGTACCGGAAACAGGAGCGCACACCGTTCCCTCTTGGGGAACCACGGCAACGCCATCGCCCACGGCACGGCTGCTAAAAGCGGGGTCATTGGTATTTTCTAGATGAACAAGCTCGCCGGAAACAGGAGCGAGGATTTCGAACTCGGAAGTTGCAGTCTTCTGCTCATCCGAACCGCCCATCAGGCGAGAAAAGAAACCCATGGTGGCATGTCCCTTCATAAATATAGCCCAACCAAAATCAAGCGAATGCGTCCATAGAGACACATCCGTTCAAAGACTTTGGTTAGGCCCACGTCCGAGGGACTCGGTAACCTTCCGCATTTCTTTTTACGGGAGCTATTGTAGACAAGCCCAAAGCCAGAACAATCATTATGACCGGCGAACGGTATTTTTTCTTCGATAAACGGTATTTAGGCAGCACTTGGGGACGTTCCTTTTCTGCCGGCACCCGGGGACACTCCTTGCTCTGGTGCATTGGGGACCGGTTTGTTTGCACCAGGTTGGTGCAGATTAACCTGGCCCCATTGCACCAATTTCGTATGCGCTAGACAAAGAGCTCGCATTCCTTCCGCACGACGCAAACCTTGCTCAGCATCTGGGAAACAGCGGATAGCTTGTTGGGATCAAGCTTACGAGCGCCTCGCGGGCATACGGCAATGCAGCGCATGCAGGAGATGCACGCCTCGCCAGCTGCTCGTTTGGGGTCACCCTTGTCGATAGCACAAACGGGGCACGCCGCGGCGCATGCACCGCAGGAGACGCAATCCTCTGTTGTCTCAGGTGCCATGCGGTGACCTCTGGCTTGTTTATAAGGACGATTGCCGGGAGTAGAGGGCTCGGATGTATCCTCAACCAACAGCTTTTGCTGAATTTGCTGCGCAAACTCTGCGAGCTGCGCCGCATCCTGCGCATCCGGACGACCGGCAGCAAACTGTCGCGCAATGGAATGTTCTGCAATGGCTGCAACTGCCGCGATTACCCGGAATCCCGCATGCTTCGCAACGTCCTCCAGCTCTACGAGCGTGTCCTCAAACGCGCGGTTTCCGTAGACGCACACCAGAACGGCCCGCGCTCCGTTGCCGTGAACCATGTTCAGTCGGTCGACCGCCACGGCAGGGACTCTGCCGGCATACGCTGGCACGGAGATAACAGCCACGTCGTCCTTCGTCATCGAGACCTCGTGGAAATTCAACCCGCTATCGGTCAGATCGACGGTAACGGTATTCTTGTCCAGCGCTCCAGCCACAAGGCCAGACACCTTCTGCGTTCCACCCGTCGGACTAAACACAATTTCGAATACGCTCATCTAGACACCCTCCCCCTACGCCAGGCAACGCGTCAAGCCGTTTTCACATTCAGACAGAGTATACGGCGCATGGGATCCCCGTTTTGGTGCACCAAGCACCCCAATGCACCCACCCTACGCTGTCTGCCTCTTCGTTTTGTATAAATTACGGTACAGATTGTATATATTTACGGGATACCGCCGTGTTCTCCTGAGGTACCCCATCCTGGCCCGTGCAAAAAACGGAGTATTCTGCAACGTGACCGCGCCAGCACCGCCGCGGGTGGACAAAACTGTAGGGCGCTGCGTCATTTAGGGTTCCGACATAGCGAGAATGACGTACCTTTGCTTCGAAAAACGGCGAAATCTAACTCAAAAACGCTCATAGGGGGTATCTGAAGGCCACCGTTGGCAATACCGAATCGTATGCAGCCAGCTAGAGCTGCTGAATACTCCAAAAAATGCACGGCACACCCCATGGGACCCATTGCCGCATGGCAGAAAACAGGCCCACGGCATCTTCTAGATGCATTCCCGAGGAAATCACATTTGAACTAGCGATCGGATACGGCAAACAAAAAGGGCCCCGAGCGTAGTTGCTCGGGGCCCTTGGTTCACCTCGCTCTAGTGGGCGATGCGTATGCTATTTGCGCTTGCCGCCGCCG
>URNQ01000080.1 GCA_900549245.1 uncultured Collinsella sp. | reverse complement strand
CGACACGCATAAAAAGCCTCCCATTTCTCATGTCCAAGAAATGGGAGGCAGTTCACAGCGCGAGGCCCGCCTTTCCGTTGCTCCGCAGGAGCAGGAAAGACGGGCCTCATGCGCGAGGACGTTTTCAAAACCAAGCCCGGCCCCGGCCGGAGGGACCACGAGCGCTACAGGTTCTTGACACCCATCGCGCGCATGGCGTTCAGGATGGCGATGATCGCCACGCCTACGTCGCCAAAGACGGCAAGCCACATATTGGCGATACCCAGCGCTGCCAGCACAAGGATCAGCAGCTTAATGCCCAGCGCAAAGATTATGTTCTGCCAAACAATCGACATGGTCTTGCGCGCCACGCGGATCGCGCGGGAAATGTTGGACGGCTTGTCGTCCATCAGCACCACGTCGGCGGCCTCGATCGCGGCGTCGGAGCCCATGGCGCCCATGGCAATGCCCACATCGGCGCGCGTAAGCACAGGAGCGTCGTTGATACCGTCGCCGACAAAGGCGAGCTTGCCCTTGCCACTTTCGGCCGCGAGTAGCGCCTCAACGCGCTCGACCTTGTCGCCCGGCAGGAGCTGCGCGTGGAACTCGTCGAGACCGAGTTGCTTGGCCACAGACGCTGCAACTTCCTCGCGGTCGCCCGTGAGCATGACGGTGCGGTTGATACCGGCGGCATGCAGGTCGCGAATCGTTTGCTCCGCATCGGCCTTAACGGTGTCTGCAATCACGATGTGGCCGGCGTACACGCCGTCAACGAGCACGTGGAGGATCGTGCCGACAACCTCACAGTCCGGTGCTTCAACGCCGGCCGCGGCGAGCATCTTGGCGTTGCCAACGACGACGTGCTTGCCGTCGATGGTTGCCGTCACGCCGTGGCCCGCGTCGTTGGCGGAGTCGCTCACGCGCTTGGGGTCGACCTCGCCCTGGTAGGCGTCGCGCACGGACTGCGCGATGGGGTGATCGGAGAACGACTCAGCAAGGGCTGCGACTTCGAGCAGCGACTGCTCGGTATAGCCAGCCTCGGGGTGCACCGCGACGACTGAGAACGTGCCGTTGGTGAGGGTGCCCGTTTTGTCGAAGACGATGGTGTCCACGTCGGCGAGCGTCTCGAGGTAGTTGGAGCCCTTGATGAGAACGCCCAGCTTGGACGCACCGCCGATGCCGCCAAAGAAACTGAGCGGCACGCTGATCACCAACGCGCACGGGCAGCTGACGACCAGGAAGGTCAGGCCGCGCAGGATCCAGTCGGACCAGGCGCCGGTGACCAAGCCGCCGCCGAGCACGAGCACCGCGGCAGCGCCGGTGACGGCGGGCGTGTAGACGCGGGCAAAGCGCGTGATGAAGTTCTCGGTGCGTGCCTTCTTCTCGCTGGCGTTTTCCACGAGCTCCAGGACGCGTGCGACGGTGGACTCGCCAAAGGGCTTGGTGGTGCGCACGTGGATGAGACCTGTCATGTTGATGCAGCCGCTGATGATATCGTCGCCGGACTTGGCGGGGCGGGGGACCGATTCGCCGGTGAGGGCGGCGGTGTCGAGCTGCGTCTCGCCCTCGACGATGACGCCGTCGATAGGCACGCGCTCGCCGGGCTTGACGACGATGACAGTGCCGACGGCGATGTCATCGGGGAAGACTTGCTCGAGCGTGCCGTCGGGCTGCTCGACGTTAGCGTAGTCGGGCGCGATGTCCATCATGGCACTGATCGACTTGCGGCTCTTGCCCACGGCGTATGCCTGGAACAGCTCGCCGACCTGGTAGAAAAGCATGACGGCGGCGCCTTCGGCCATGTGGGGGGCGGGGTCGGGGCCTGCCATAAGGAAACTCTCGTCGAAGGCCTTGCCGCGGCGGATGTTATTGAATGCCTTTTGCAGTACGTCGTAGCCGGCAATCAAAAACGGCACGAGGAACAGCGCGAAGCTGGCGTAGATGTTGCCGGGCTTCCCAAATGCGATAGTGAGGGCGCCGAGCTCGTCGAGGGCATAAACAACGGCAAAAATGCCCAGTGCTACCAGGATGCGGTTGCGCTTGTGCTCAAGGGACTCTTTCTTCTTGCGCTTCTTCTTTTTCTTTTTGGGATCGGCGGCTGCCATGATTCAAACCTCCCATTTGAGTGTATGAACACTTGCTCATATAATTTCGCGAGCAAAGGCCGCGGCAAGCGCGGCCTTGCAGGTCAACGTATGCGCGGGTTAGAGAATGATCTCGCAGTCCGGCTCGGCGTCGGCGGTGAACTCAACGACGCGGTCCAGGACCTCGTCGAACTCGGCGTCGTCGGCCTCGAGCGTCAGCTTCTGGGTCATAAAGTTGACCGAAACGGACTTGACGCCATCGAGCTTAGCCAGCTCGTCCTGAAGTTCACGCGCGCAGTTGGCGCAATCGATCTCGTCGAGCTTAAACTGCTTTTTCATGGTGGGTTCCTTTCCCTGTGTTAGCGGTCTGGGTGCCGGCCGCGCTGATACCGTGGTTGATTGCTATTCGCAGATATGGCTCATGCCCTGGTTGAGCATGGTGTAGACGTGATCGTCGGCAAGCGAGTAGAGAATGTTGCGGCCGTCGCGGCGGAACTTGACCAGGTGCGACTGCTTAAGCGTGCGCAGCTGGTGCGACACCGCAGACTGCGAGGTCGCGGTCGCTTCGGCGATGTCAGCCACGCAGAGCTCGCGACCCATGAGGGCATAGAGAATCTTGATGCGTGTGGTGTCGCTGAAGACCTTGAACAGGTCGGCCAGGTCGTACAACAGCTCCTCGTCGGGAAGGTCCTCGGGCGAGCAGGTGGTGGGGACGTCGGGCACGATGGTGTTGTCGATGCCGGACTTTATTTCATCAGTGTGGTCGCTCATTGCAATATCCTTTCATATGAACATGCGCTCATGTAATTTACTTCCGATTATATGAGCGCATGTTCATATGTCAATGACGTTCAGGTAATTCGTCGCACAAAATGATGGGGAATAGTGGACGAGATTCCGGACTGAGCGGTTTTGATAGCCGATGCCGGGGTGGGTGCCCCCGCGCCTTGCAAAAATTGGAGTATTCTGCAACTATAGGGGGTCCGTTAATCTATTCCAGGCCAAATAAAGCCGCTCAAGAGTTATCCAAGGGCGGTGAACAGACAAGTTCTTCCTCAAATGTTGCCTAACGTTCCCGTTCGATAGCGTTTTTGTTTCTCGTTTGGATTAACTTGTGGGTGCTGGAGGGCCGACCCTGCTGAATACTCGCAATTTTGCACATCGCTAGGGTACCCACCTTGTTAGCCGGTCTAGCTTCCGGCCCCGAAGATTCTGCCCTCGGGCGCGAGGCTGCTTATTTGGGCAAATGATGGGCTGTCGGATTCGACAGTCTGCATGTCATCGATTGCCGGAACTTCATTTATTGTCGGGTCATCCAGCGTGATGCCTTCGAGTGTTGCTTTTTCGAGGTCGATTCGTTGACGATCTTCGGAATCCTGGCGAAGCTGCTTCTGAATTCGCTTTTTCTCTTCTATAAACCTTCTGAGCACAAACTGTCTCAGGTCCTCTTGCATGATTTGAAAGTCTTTTGGCAGACGCGAAGGGCGTATGCCCTCTTTCCGTTGGATCGCCTCCATGACCCTAACGAAAGCGCTGGCATGCATAAAGGAATAACGACTGACGGTGATGATTCCGTATCCCATGGACGCAAGCGCATTCTTGCGCTCCTCATCGATGGCGCGGTCTTCTTCCGCGTCATGATAAAACCCGTTGTATTCAATGTCTGTGCGAGATTTCTTTAGATACGCATCCATAAAGAACTTTTTGCGTCTCGTGAGATTCTTTGCGGCAGCGGTGACCTGCACCTCGTAATCGGTCTCAATTCCCTTAATACCAAGCCCTCCTTCGCTTTTGGGCAGCGTTAGCATCATGACAAAGGCCGTTTCCATAGGAGACCGGCATCCGTCGCGCACATATTGGATCGCCTTTCGGGCAAGGGCCAGACCGTCGCATCTGGTAATGGAATTAAAGAACTGTTTTAACCTCTCGGTCGAGGTGAGCGCGAAACGCTCGATATAGGAGGTGGAAGAGTCGGTTCCAAGGGAGTAAACGCCGCACAATTCAAAGTAGTACTCCACCAGTTCGCGAAAAGGGAGATAGGTGGCGGCCTGAAGTGCGCAAAGCTCAACGCCAACAATGAAGATGCCATCTTTGAGCTCTATAAAGCGTGAGTTCGAGAATCGTTTTGACGAAACGTGGCATTGGCAGTTCATTGCATAGCGCGCATTCCTGCGATCAAACACCATTACCTCGAGGCAATCATTTGCGTCGAGGGAAACATCATGTTTGGTGAGCCATTCTGCGGCTGCGTCAAGGAGCGTTCCGGTGGGACATGATCCGTAAATCGCGGCAGGGTTACAGGGCTCGGTGTCTTTCGCAGAAGCCGAATGCGCGGCCTGGTAGACCGCTTTTGCAGTGGTATGTGACAATACGATACTCATGGTATATATCGTGTCAGCTAATGCCGTGTTGATGGCGCTGAGTGGGAAAGTCGTTTTAGGGGCCTAACCAAATGCTGTCCAAAAGCTTGACGCGATTATGGGCTGGCACGCCTAAAATCAATGTTCTCGCAGCTTAGCTATAGCATATAAAAACTCAATTGCTGCACATTTGATATCGATGCATCACCATCCGACAACGAATTACGTGTCGGGAATTGGCCGAAATCGTTCAAAATGAGGGTTCAGTATTTGTGATGGCAGATCTATCTGTGGAACGTAGGGCGGCCCCGCTGCGGTGTTTCCCGCTGCGAGGCCGCTCGTGAGCAAGTAGTGTTTGTCGCAGGCGTTGCTATTTCGCGAATAGGTTCTTGAGGTTGAACTCGGCCTGTACCGTGCGGAGCATGAGGTCGGTGTCGTCCAGACCCAGATGCTGCTCGTTGGCGTCGGGCGCGAGGGTGCCGCGACGGCGTGCCCAGTTCTCGAGCGCGGCGGGGGCGGACTCGCGGGGGAGCGAGCGCACGTCGGCGTCCAGGCTGCGGCAGATCTGGCGCGAGTCGATGGCAATGATCTTACCCGCGCGGCGTGCCTCGGCGTAACCGTCCAGGTGAATCTTGAACCAGCTGTCCTCAAAGGCGGCGTTATGCGCCATGTACGGGTACTTCTTCATAAGCTTGAGCAGCTGCTTTTGCAGCTCCTTGTTCTCGCGGAAGGGCGTTTTGCCGTCGATGTCGTCCCAGGTAATGTGGTGGATATTCGACAGCGGCACATCTTCGCCGCGGTAGATGTCGGGCAGGCCACAGTAGTGCGCCTCGGCGTCGTGCGGGATGGCGTCGCTGGTGAGTTCCATGATCTCCCAGCCGACGTTGATGATATAACCGCGTTCGGGTGCACGGCCGGTGGTCTCGATGTCGACACCGAGCACGGTGCCCTGGATGGGCTTGCGGGCGTAGGCCACGCCGAGCGCGTCGCGGTCACCGCGGATTTCGCGCATGACCGACGCGGCGGTGCGCTTTTGCATTTTGCCGATGGCGGCGCAGGTGTCGGCGTCGGACAGGCCGCGCGAGAGCGTCGCGGGCGTCACATTGCGCAGGCGTGCCTCGCCAATCTGGTCGCAAAGGTCGCGGTTGCGGTCGGCCAGGTCGCGCACGGTGGCAAAGTCGAAGCCGGGGTCGTCCTCGGCAGTAAAATACTCGGTCTCGAGCACCTTGAGGGCCTCTTCGCCCTTCTGGCGTTCGGACTCCATGGCACCGTGGTCGCCATAGATAAACATGGGAATAAACGGCTGGCGCTCGTATTCAAGTGCTTGCGAAACGTTCATAGGCTGCTCCTTGGACGGGCCGCGTCGCGCGGCTCGGGGTTACTGAGTTGTGGCGAGATGATAGTTTACCATGGGCAACTATTGGCACCGCGCCTAGGTCAACTACAATACCCTAGTTGACCGCTAGGACTTTTACAATGCTGCCGAAAGACACGAAAGGTTCCATCCGTCATGGATTTACTGATAGATATTCTGCTCGATGCCGGCAAGGACACGCTGTCGCTGGTGCCGTTTTTGTTGGTGACGTATCTGGCCCTCGAGACCCTGGAGCACGTCGCGGGTGACAGAGTTAACGGCGCCATCAAGCGCGCCGGTGCCGCGGGCCCCGTGGTTGGCTCGTTGCTGGGCATGGTGCCGCAGTGCGGCTTTTCGGCAATGGCGGCCACGCTGTACGCCGGTCGTGTCGTGACCTTGGGCACGTTGGTGGCGGTGTTCCTTTCGACCTCCGATGAGATGCTGCCGCTGTTGCTCGCCGAGCAGGTGCCCGTGCAGACCATGGCGATGCTTTTGGCTTCGAAGGCACTGATCGCGCTGGTTACGGGCTTTATCGTGGATGCCGCCATTCGCGGCCTGCGCCGTAACGCCCGCGCGCACGCGGCGATTCGCCGTACCGTGCTGGGAACCGCGGCCAACCCGGCCCACGTGAACTGCGCGCACGACGACCACAGCGGCGGTGACATCATCGACGAGGTGGCCGAGGCAGGCGTGAGCGCCGACCACATCCACGAGCTGTGCGAACGCGACCATTGCGGTTGTGAAGAAGACGAGGACGAGCACGAACACGGACATGGCCACGATCACGGTCATGAGGGCGAACATGAACACCATGACGGTCACGGTCACTCTCACTCCCACGAAGGGACGCCTGTCCTGTCGATCATCCGCAGTGCGA
The DNA here is from genome assembly GCA_900549245.1 of uncultured Collinsella sp. Lineage (GTDB taxonomy): Bacteria > Actinomycetota > Coriobacteriia > Coriobacteriales > Coriobacteriaceae > Collinsella. The sequence continues at coordinate 1,010 of URNQ01000080.1, read as the reverse complement.
TCTCGCATACCGTGCAGGTCTCGGTATTCATTTTTCTGGTGACGCTGATTCTGGTCGCCGTGCTCGAGACGTTCGGCGAGTCCGCGATCGAGCAGTTCCTGCGCGGCAACGAGACACTCGCTGTCCTGGGTTCGGCGCTTGTCGGGCTGATTCCCAATTGCTCGGCGAGCGTGGTCATTACACAGCTGTATCTGGAAGGCGCGCTGCAACTGGCGCCGATGCTCGCCGGCACGCTCATTTCCGCCGGCGTGGGTTATCTGGCGCTGTTCCGCACCAACCGCAGCGCCCGCGAAAATGCCGTGTTCCTGATCATGATGTACGTCATCGGCGCTGGCTGGGGCCTCATCCTCTCCGCCGTTGGCCTCTAAGTAGGCCTAAAAAATGGGCTTCAAATAGCCATGCTCAGCGCCTGCGCAATGCGGCGATGCATGGCATTTTGAAGCCCGTTTTTTGTTGAGCCATGGATTCCGAGCGCTCACACCGCTCAAAACAAAAAGGTAGATTTTAGGCATGTCTCAAAAATCTACCTTGGTTAGCGTAGCAGCTCGGTGAGGTTGCGTTTAAAGCGGATGCGGTCTTCGCTGGTAAATGGCGCCGGTCCGCAAGTGCGTCCGCCGGCGCGGCGTACCTTCTTTTCCTCGTGGCGAATAAACAGTTGCATGTCGATGGTTGCTTTGTCGTAGACGCGCCCGCGCACACCGATAGCGGCGGCATCGCGCCCGAGCACCATGCTCGCCAAGCCAATGTCCTGCGTCACGACCACGTCGCCCGCCTGCAGGCGTTCGACAATGGCAAAGTCGGCGCTGTCGGCGCCCACGCTCACGTCGAGCGTCGTGACCCAAAAGCCGCGTCGCGCGTGCTCGGCATCGCGCGGGTCGTCGCGGCGAATGTGCCGTTCCAGGTTTTGCGTGCTGTTGCCGGCGATAACAACGGCGACGCCCGCCCGCCGCGCGCAGTCAATCGACTCGCGCGGGACCGGGCCGGCGGCGGCATCAATAAACGGCTTTGGC
>URNQ01000079.1 GCA_900549245.1 uncultured Collinsella sp. | reverse complement strand
AAGCCACGGCCTGTGCACAATCGATAAAAACATCATGGAACACATCAGTATGGCATCGGACAAAACGTTTTGCCCCACCAGTTGGCGAATTACCGCGCCGCCGTCACATATCAAACGCCAAAATGTGCGAGACTGTCTTGTGCAATTGTGCCGGCCGAGGGAGTGCCGGCGCACGATTCGCATGGAGTAACCCACAACGATGCTGCTTACGCAAACGACAACGCCCGAGGACGTCAAGGCTCTCGATCGCGCCGAGCTTCCGCTGCTCTGCGGCGAGATCCGCCAGGCAATCCTCGAAAGCTCCGCCGCCGTCGGCGGACACGTTGCCCCCAACCTGGGCGTCGTTGAGCTCACGGTCGCGCTCCATCGCGTGTTTAACTCTCCCACCGACAAAATTGTCTTTGACGTTTCGCACCAGACCTACGCCCACAAGGCGCTGACCGGGCGCGCGTACACCTATATCGACCCGGCACGTTACGGCGAGGCCTCTGGCTTTGCCAATCCCGACGAGTCCGAACACGACCTGTTTGCCATGGGCCACACCTCCACATCGGTGAGCCTGGGCTGCGGCTTGGCGCACGCTCGTGACCTGGCGGGCGATGCGTACAACGTCATCACCATCATTGGCGACGGTTCGCTTTCGGGCGGCCTGGCGTTTGAGGGCTTTAACAATGCCGCCGAGCTCGACAGCAACCTGATCATCATCGTCAACGATAACGACCAGTCCATTGCCGAGAACCATGGCGGCCTGTATCGCAATCTGGCCGAGCTGCGCGCCAGCAACGGCACCTGTGAGCGCAACGTTTTCCGCGCGATGGGGCTCGACTACCGCTATCTGGACGCCGGTAACGATGTGTTGGCCCTAGTCGACGTGCTGCAGGAACTGCGCGATATCGATCATCCCATCGTGCTGCACGTCTCCACCGCGAAGGGCAAGGGCTTTGAGCCGGCCCAGAGCGACCCCGAGCGCTGGCATCATGTAGGCCCGTTTGACATGGCGACTGGGCGCAAGCTCTGCCCGGGCCATCCGAGCGAGCCTGCGCCGCGCACCTATGCCGACATTACGGGCGAGGCCCTGAGCGCTGCCATAGAGCGCGATCCGCAGGTCGTGGGCATCACGGCCGCAACGCCCTATATCATGGGCTTTACACCAGAGCTTCGCGCCGCCGCCGGCAAACAGTTCGTCGATGCGGGCATTGCCGAGGAGCATGCCGTGACCTTTGCCACCGCGCTTGCGCGCTCGGGCGCCAAGCCGGTCTTTGGTGTGTACGGCACGTTTTTGCAGCGTGCCTACGACGAACTGTGGCACGACCTGTGCCTCAACGACGCCCCCGCAACCATCCTGGTATTTGGCGCGTCGATCTTTGGCACCACATCCGAGACGCACCTCTCGTTCTTTGATATTTCCATGCTGGGCGGTCTTCCCAACATGCACTACTTGGCGCCGGCCTGCATGGAGGAATATCTGTCCATGCTGAGCTGGTCGCTCGATCACCGCGAGCATCCCGTGGCGATTCGCGTGCCGGGCATTGGCTTGGTAAGCCGCCCCGACTTGGCGCCTGCCGAGGACGCCGATTACGGTGCCGCGCGCTACAACGTGGTGCGCCAGGGCCGCGACGTGGCCGTGCTCGCGCTCGGCGATTTCTTTGAGCTGGGCGAGCGTGTGGCAAACCGCTTGGCAGCCGAGTACGGCATCGAGGCAACGCTCGTCAACCCTCGCTTTGCAACCGAGCTTGACCGCGAGTTCCTCGACAGCCTTGCCGCCGAGCATCGCGTTGTCGTCACCCTCGAGGACGGCATCTTGGACGGCGGTTGGGGCGAACGCGTCGCGTGCTACTTGGCCTGCACGCCCGTGCGCACGCGCACCTTCGGCATCGCCAAGGGCTTCCCCGACCGCTACGACCCCAACGAGCTGCTCGCTCAGAACGGCATGACGGTCGAGAACATGGCCGCCGAGGCCGTAAGGCTACTCAACGAGTAAAAAACCTCCGCAAGGGAAGCACCCATGCGGAGGTTTTTATTTTCGCGGCGCGATTATCTCAATCTGTAACATCTAGGGCTCGAATTCCCGTCTAACTGTTACAGATCTAGACAAGACGTCTTAGTCCCTGGCCTTTGTCTCAATCTGTAACAGATAGAGACCTTTTGCCCGTCCAGATGTTACAGATTGAGACAAAACAACGAGACCGGCCGCCGTACCAGCCCAAACCACCACAAAGGGGCCTGTCCCCTTTTTGGTGGTTTTAGGTCACGGTCGGCGCGAAAAACGAATAGCCGTTCATACGCGATCTCCATACTTATATATGCGTCGCGCTGCCGCCATTATAGCGACCGCTGCGGGCGACCACGCCGTCCGCAAAGCGCTATCTCAGCTGCAATAATCGACGTTTGCCCAGATAAAACCTGCCAAAATAAACCTGTCCCTTTTTGGTAGGTACAATAACCCATAAGGTAAGTATGTTTCTGAGTTATTTCGTGTTGACCCATTTGAGCGGGATAGGGTATAACTCTACTCAACCGCTAGGGATTTTATTGAGAAAGGTGTTCTACCATGAGCAAAAACCTCTCCCAGCAGGTCGTTCTCGACCGCCGCGGCTTTGTCGCCGCCACCTTCGCAACCGTCGCCGGCCTTGGTCTTGCCGGCTGCTCCGACACCAGCGCCGAGGCCGACAAGGGTTCCGCCGCCGGCTCCTCCAAGAGCTCCGAAGATACCGAGGCTTCCACCACGCTCGACGCCAAGGCATTCGACAAGCTCGTCGACAACGGCCCCAAGGCCGACGACGACGCCATCGCCGCCAGCACCTGGGCGACGGCCGTCAAGGACGCCGGCGTCTTTAAGATCGGTGGCGTTCAGACCTCCACGCTCTTCTCCCTCCTCAACGAGAAAGACGGTCAGACCCGCGGCTTCGACGCCGGTATCGCACAGCTCCTGTCCAACTACATCCTGGGCGAGAACAAGGTCGAGATCACCCAGGTGACCTCGGACACGCGCGAGTCCGTCCTGCAGAACGGCCAAGTCGACGCTGTCTTTGCCACCTACACCATCACTGACGAGCGCAAGAAGCTCGTCTCCTTCGCCGGTCCCTACTACTACACCCAGCAGGCCATCCTGGTGCTCACCGATAACGACGACATCAAGGGCGTCGACGACCTGGCCGATAAGAACGTCGCCGTCCAGTCCGGCTCCAACGGCCCCGCCATCCTGGAGGAGTTCGCCCCCAAGGCCAGCCAGCAGGAGTTCAAGACCGACGAGGAGGCCCGCCAGGCACTCCAGCAGGGCCGCGCTGACGCCTACGTCATCGACAACAACATGCAGCAGAGCGCCCTGGTCCGCGAGCCCGGCAAGTACAAGATTGCCGGCAAGCCCTTCGGCAGCAAGGAGCCCTACGGCATCGGCCTGCCGCCCTTGATGGGCACCAGGGACCCCTCCGTCATCGGCCTGCCGCTCGATTCCGACGGTGTCGCCTTTGTCAACGACTTCCTTAAGAAGATCGAGGATGACGGCACCTGGACCGAGCTGTGGCAGATCTGCATTGGTGACCGTACGGGCGACACCAATGTTCCCGAGCTGCCCGAGATCGGCGCCTAGGCAGCGAGCCTAGTAACGGCCGCTACGAAACCATACGGAAACGCACGATGCGCTTTATTGCGCTAAACTGTTTCCTCACTGAGTTGTCGGGGCTTCCGTACACACGGGAGCCCCTTTCCTTACCGGCGGGAGGTCCGCATGAGTCTCTCTGAGCTCTGGTCGCTCTATGGCCAGAACTATATCGACGCGCTGCTAGCAACCTGGGGCATGACGCTTGAGTCGTTTGCCATCGCCATGGTGCTGGCCGTCGCCGTCACCGTGATGCGCGTGTCGCCGCTCAAGCCGCTGCGCGTCTTTGGCGACCTGTATGTCCAGGTCTTCCGTAACATCCCCGGCATCGCGCTGCTCATTATCGTCGTCTACGCGCTGCCGCCGCTCAAGGTCGTCCTGCCCTACCGCACCTGCGTCATCGTCGCCACAGTGCTCTTGGGTTCTGCCTTTGGCTCCGAGAACTTTATGAGCGGCATCAACACCGTCGGCGTCGGTCAGGTAGAAGCCGCCCGTTCGCTCGGCATGAGCTTCAACCGTATCCTCGCCAAGATCGTGATTCCGCAGGCGCTGCGCTCGAGCGTGCTGCCCATGACCAACCTCTTTATCGCCGTCATGCTCACCACCGCGCTCGGCAGTCAGGTACCGCTTAAACCGCAGGAGCTCACCGGCGTGGTGAGCTACATCAACACGCGCTCGCTCGGCGGCGTTGCCGCGTTCTTTATCTCGGCGCTTGGCTACCTGGGCACGGCCTTTGTGGTGAGCCACATTGGCAACTACATCGATAAGAAGGTGAGGATCCTCCGATGAGTAAACATTCCTCCCCTGCACTTACCATGCGCGATGCGCTCTACGAGGCTCCCGGCCCCAAGATGCGCGCCAAGATTCGCGTCGGCACCGCCATCTCACTTGTTGCCGTGGCCGCGCTCATCGCTCTGGTACTGCAGCGCTTTTACGTGACCGGCCAGCTTTCGGTCCATTACTGGTACTTCTTTACGCACCTCACCACCTGGAAGTTCCTGCTTGCCGGTTTTGAGGGCACCGTTAAAGTCGCACTCACCGCCGGCGTCATTGCGCTGGTACTGGGCTTAGCCCTTATGCTCGGCCGCACCAGCGACATTAAGCCGCTGCAGCTGGTCTGCCGCGTGCTCACCGATTTCTTCCGTGGCGTGCCGAGCCTTTTGTTCATCTACTTCTTCTTTTTGGTGCTGCCCCAGTACAAGATCGCACTGCCGTCGTTTTGGATGCTCACGCTTCCCGTCGCGCTCGCTGCGGCCGGCGTACTGGCCGAGATCTTCCGTGCCGGCGTCAACGCCGTGCCGCGCGGTCAGATCGAGGCCGCCCAGGCACTCGGCCTCTCCAAGGCTAAAATCACCTTTAAAATCGTGTTGCCGCAGGCTATTCGATTTATCATTCCGTCGTTGATTTCACAGCTTGTAGTCGTAGTCAAAGACACCACCGTCGCCTACGTGGTGAGCTACCCCGACCTCATGCAAAATGCCCGCGTGCTCATTACCAACTACGACGCCCTCGTGTCGGTCTATCTGGTGATCGCGGTTATCTACATCCTCATCAACGTCGCGATCAACAAGGCCGCTGTCTACGTTTCGCACAAAACCGGCGCGACCATCATCCGCTAACGCTTTACCATTTCGAGTCATAAGGAGCCGAGCACCATGGCACAGAGCACCTCTTCCACCGGCAATCAGCCGCTGATCGAGCTCAGACACGTCGATAAGCACTACGGCGATCTGCACGTCCTCAACGACATCAATCTCTCGGTCGACCGTGGCGAGGTCGTCGTCGTGATCGGTCCCTCGGGCTCGGGCAAGTCGACCATGTGCCGCACCATCAACCGCTTGGAGACCGTCGACTCGGGCGAGATTCTCATCGAGGGCGAGCCCCTGCCGCAGGAAGGCAAGGATCTTGCCCGCATGCGCGCCGAGCTGGGCATGGTGTTTCAGCAGTTCAACCTATTCGCACATATGACGGTGCTGCAGAACGTCATGCTGGGACCGGTCGACGTGCTGGGCGTCTCCAAGGACGAGGCCCGCGAGCGCGCCATGGACCTGCTGAGCCGCGTAGGCGTTGCCGAGCAGGCCGATAAGGTGCCCGCACAGCTTTCGGGCGGCCAGCAGCAGCGCGTGGCCATCGCCCGTTCTCTTGCCATGCAGCCCAAGGCCATGCTCTTCGATGAGCCCACGAGTGCCCTTGACCCCGAGATGATCAATGAGGTGCTCGAGGTCATGGTGCGCTTGGCGCAGCAGGGCATGACGATGATCGTCATTACGCACGAGATGAACTTCGCCCGCCGCGTAGCCGACCGCGTCGTGTTTATGGCCGACGGCCAGATCGTGGAAACCGGCACGCCCGATGAGTTCTTCGACCACCCCCAGACCAAGCGCGCCCAGGACTTCCTCAACTCCATCAAGGGCCACTAACCCAATTGGCATATCTGCTCGCCATGACCATCCAAACTCGAAAGCAACACCTATGATCGGAACTCGCACTTCATCGTCATACACCCCGCACGTCGACGTCGATCCCGCCGACCGCCCGCTCATCCTCGTCGCGCCGCGCTGGGAAGAGGCAAAGCCGTTTTTAAGCGAGACGCTCTCCCCCAACGAGGAAATCGCAAGTGTCTTTGTCGATGCCATCCTTGCCGCCGGCGGCCTGCCGCTGCAGATGTCCATCACCGAGGACATTGAGGTCATCCGTCATTACGTCGATATCGCCGACGGCATCGCCATTCCCGGCGGCCCCGATGTCAACCCCAAACGTTGGGGCGATGATCGACCCTACGACCCCACCCTCTGCTGCGAGATCCGCGATAGCTTTGAGTTTAAGCTGGTCGGCGAGGTACTCCGCGCCAAAAAGCCGCTCTTTACCACCTGCCGCGGCACGCAGTTGCTCAATGTCGCCACTGGCGGCACCCTGTGCATGGACGTGCCGAGCCTGGGCGCTCGCGAGGGCCGCACGCAGTGGCGCCATACCCACGTGCTCAACGACCCCGTGCATCCCGTCGAGGTCGTGCCGGGCTCGCTGTTGGAGCGCGCGCTTGGCGGGCACAGGCTGATCCAGACCAACTCCGCACACCACTGCTGCGTCGATCGTCTGGGTAAGAGCACGCGTTTGGTCGCCAAGGCAACCGACGGCGTTCCCGAGTGCATCGAGGTCGAAGGCCAGCCATTCTGCTTGGGCGTGCAATGGCACCCTGAGTACACGTGGAAGACGCTCGAGACCGACTTTAACCTGTGGAAGTCGTTTGTCGAAGCAGCGGCCAAGGTAAAGCAGGCCCGCTAGCTCGCGAACCACTCAGGTTAAAGCCTCCTAAGCCAGGGGGGGCGGACACCAGCTACGGTGCCCGCCCCCCCTGTATTTGATATGCTCGGTATGATTATCCCTCACAAACAATCAGAGAAATCTCGACCGCAATCGGTCGACAGTAAAGCAAATGGCAACAACGCTTGCTACGTTTATGAGACAGTCAATTAAAATCGAAATGCATTGACCATTCCCCAACGGGGTCACGCCGCAAATCCACATGAGCATCGAGGCTGGAAGCGGAAGCATGGAATTGGCCCCGATCTGTATGTAGATCGCTACGACGTTGACAAGCAGCAGCATGCCAATCGGACCGAAGCCGGCCCCAAAATAGGAAACAGCGATCACGCAAGAGACCACATATGCAAGACAGACGGCACTCGCCAGAAGAAGTCGATAGCAAAATACATGCAGGTTGAAATACTGCTGAGCATCCGAAACGATTGCGCAGTTAAGACAGTACAAAACGACACTCGACAGGACAAACGCGCCCAAAAGGGCAAAAGAAGATAGCACCACTCGCGCAACGATAGCGCACACACGCTTCCCTCCCCGAGCCTCCGACAACCCCCACGGTTCCTCGACAAAGCCCGAACTGACAAAGCGCGGCACAATGCAAGCCGCGATGAACGGAAAGAACAATGCATGGGCCAACGGGGCTACGTTGAACAGCAGACCGCGAAAAACCTCTGCATTGCCAAATAGAAGGACATCCTCCGCCGATAGCCGAAGCGTCGGGGCTGGGAAAAAACCCAAGAAACTGTTCTCACGGAGGCTACAGAACCACATAGCTTC
>URNQ01000078.1 GCA_900549245.1 uncultured Collinsella sp. | reverse complement strand
TCCGCGCAACCGGAAAAATAAGGAAAATGCATGCAACTGCCTAAACCCGAAAAAATACATGACTAAACACGAAACACCGACTTGACGAAATACATGCAGTACGCTGTGGAGTTCTGGCCCTACGTCATGAACGTGCTCGAAGACGGGCACCTGGAGCTCTCGAACAACGTCGCCGAGCAGGCCCAGCGAATCTTCGTCGTAGGGCGCAAGAACTGGCTCTTCAGCGATGCGCCACGCGGCGCGCGGGCGTCTGCGGCGATATACAGCGTCACCACCACGGCCAAGGCCAACGGGCTCAATCCCAGGCTTTACGTCGAGTGGCTGCTGACCGAGATGCCCAACGCCGGCGAGCTCACCGATGAGGTTGTGGACTCGTTCCTGCCATGGTCGGATAGGGTGCCTGAGTCCTGCAAGCTCGACCCAGCCGCTGCCGAGAAGGCCAAAGAGATGCCTGACGACTTCATAATTAACATCGACCCCGATGCGTTCGACGACGAGATGGCGAACAACGCCGAGGAGGGCCTGTAGCGACATAGCGGCCTAAGGCATACCGCAACGCAAAGATGGAAACGTCCAGGACTTTTCCATCCGTATGCCGGAATGGCCCTGGACGTTTCCTGCTACGCGGTCATTTTGACGCTTACGCTCTAATGCCTCCACCGCTTGTCGCGGGCGGGGTAGACGATCCAGGCGGATGCGTAGCTTGCGATAAGGCAGACAATGACGCAGACGATGCTTGTCTGGAACCCGAATGAGTCATTGATAACGCCCCAGATTACGCTTGCGAAGCCAATGCCGATGTCATTGGCGAGCAGGAACAGGGCGTTTGCGGCGCCCCAGCGCTCTGGCGGGGTGTTCTTTACCGCTACGCTTTGATTAAGTGGCAGGCTTATGCCAGTGGCGAGACCATAGAAGATTCCGGACGCCAGGAAGACAGGTTCCCCGTACGGTGCGGCAAGTAGCATAAGGCAGCAGAGGATGCCGCACGCGACGGCTCCGGTCATTGTTTTGATTGCAGGTACGGTGTCCATGAAATGCTTTGAAATCATGCGAATGATAATCATGCTTACCGCGCTGATGGTGTAGAAGAGACCGGCGTGGGTATAGCCGAGAGTAGTACCGTACAGACCAGCAAAGAAGACGCCAAAGCCAAAAGTGGGGCACATGATCATCTGTGGGATGGCGCCAGGCAATGCGCGCGGCTCGAAGATGTTGAATGAGTCACGCAGGGTTCTCTTGGACACCTGGTCGCCTTCAGGATACTTTTCACTGTTAATTGTTTCGGATGTAGTTACTGTGGTGGGGCTGGGTGCCTGCCCGTCTTTTGAGTCGAGTTCGAGCCGGGTTTCCATTTTGATTCGGTATGCGCTGGAGCTTGGCAGAGTTTGCCATTTACTTTCATAGCGTGCGTTGAGGGCGATTACAAGCCCTGCAAACCCAACCAGGGCAAGGCCGACATAGAGGTTCGTTGAGGGATCGGTTCCTACTAGGTAAAGTGCGAAGGCTGGGCCGATGCTCATGGCGATAGCCTGTCCGAGGCCGTGGTATCCAATGCCTTCGCCGAGCCGTTCTTGCGGTAAGACGCTTGCTGCGGCGGTCGAGGCTGCTGTTGTTGCTGCGCCAAAGCCCACGCCTTGCAGCAAACGGCTGATTGTGAAGAGGGGGATGCCTTGAACGACAGCGGACAGTGCTGTTCCTGCTATGAGGATAGCGATGCCGGCGATGATAACGAGTGAGCACTTGCCGTTGTCGATAACAGGGCCGACGAACAGTCGTGCTAACGCGGCGGCAATGGAGAAGACGAGTGCAAGTACGCCGGCAAGGCTCGCACCGTAACCTTGGCCTGCCAGGAAGACGCTGGTTCCACTGTTGAGTCCTTAGCCCATGACGAAGCAACAGAAGGTCAGCGCGATGATAAGCACGAAAATAAGCGACCACAGCTTCGGATGGTCGTCCTTACCGATATTTGGCATGAGAACCCTCCTTTGATTCCAATACTCGTATTCTACGTCTGCAAAAGTGAGATGTAAGCGCCAAAATGACCGCGCCTTAACAACCCGCTGGGCTTGAGGCAGAATCATCGCATCGACTTATCCTGGAAACTGCCTGACGAAGGCGACAGGATGCTTATCGGCAAGGCGGCAAATCTTAACGAGAGCCAAATCCAAGAGCTTGCAAAGCTTCAGCGAGGCGTTGCAGCAATATATCAGAACGAATGGATCGAACCTGTCCTCTGTCACATCGAACCGCATGAACGCGGCCTAGAGTACTCGCCGACACAGAGCAAGCACAGCGCGAAGGACAAGGCTTCTTCTGAAGAGCTTCGCTATCTCAACTCTTGTGTGCTTAATCCGTTCAAGCTCGATGAGCCAAGGGAATACAACTTCTGCGACTGTGTGCACAAGATGGACATACCTGACTCCATGAAGGCACGCTTGATTGAGATGGCAAGGACTCCTCTGTCCTCGAGGAAGCCACTGTTTGAATGGTGTGCTTATAGGTATTTCAATATTGGACGCATCCTCGACGACGCCAGGGATTTATCTGCCGACAGCCTCAAAGAGAGGCTTTGCTCCCATCTGCTTTCAAGCTGGAAATTCGAAGATGACTCCTCACCCGAAAGCTGGGGACCAATCCAATACCTGTTCATTCAGTCGATGCTTAACGCTCATCTCAACGAGCTGAGAAAGAGGGGTACCGGCATCGAGACAACGGAAAAGGCCTCAGCACTCGCCGAAGTATCAGCGGTCTTATCTCAAACAAGGCCGGTGATCTAAATGGCGTTTGAAAATATAGAGCAATTAATGCCGGATACGACCGAAACGAGATTGGCCTTTGAGGAGGCGCAACGCACCGTTGCTGATTGTGCAGATGCCGCATGGCGGGATATTTCTTCCGGCGATGTCCTAACCGCGAGCATTTCAACAGTTCAAGAAGCCGCAGATGACGCCTGGAAAGCATGCGAGCCAACACTCAACGCTGCAGGCGAAACTGTCCGCGATGGCGCAAGGAACGGAGCTTATCTTGGCGGCAGGTTCGTACTTGGAGTTGCCGACGTTGGAGAAAACGCATATGTCGGTGTTGAATCGAATATTGAACTACTGGCCGAAGACGAAGAAGCAGCGGTGAAAACCGCGCAAACACACGCTGTTGACGATGCAGCCAACGCCTGGGGCGACTTCATGGAAGCCGATGAGCAGATACGGGAAATCGGAGACTATGTCGAAACTGGAGGCGAAATCGCCACTGAAGTTGCGCTTGGTGCCGTAGCCGTCACCGCTTCTGCCCCTGCAGCACTCGCTGCTGGGTCTGTACTCGTTCTTGACGAAATGGGAAAGAGCTTGGAAGCCGGCGCTGAAGACGGTGAGATATCTCAGGAGGATATCGTCGGAGAAGTCGTTGCGGGAACTGTTACGGCAGCAACGCTTCTTGCCGGACGAGGTCTAAATAACTTTCTTGCCTCAAAGGCAGCAGAATCGGGCGCAAGCTCACGAATTCTGGATGATGCCGGAAAGGCAATTTACGAAGGCGACCGACTGCTTCCCAATAACGAGTTTGCGATCGACGGCGTGAAGTGTGCAACCGACGATCTCGGGGCAACTTTACCGCGTTGGCGACGACCTCGTTCCGAACATGAGCTATGAGATCAATGGGTATAAATACGTTACCGATGCAATGGGTAGGGTCGAATCGGCCGAAGGCTTCTTACAACTAAAGACCCACGAAGGTCGTTTGACCATCAAGGACACTATCCAGTCAATCGGAAAAGGGTTTGAAGAGCTTTTTGATCAAAGAGGCCATCTGATTGCCGACCGATTCAATGGATCAAATGGCCTTGAGAATATTGTCGCCATGGGCGGCGAGGTTAACCAAAAAGCCTATGCAGCAATCGAGCAAAAATGCGCCGATGCTTTGGCTGATGGCGCTGAAGTGTTTTTCAAGGTTGAGCCACTTTATGAGGGCGGGTCATTCAGGCCTAGCTCGTTTGCTATCACGGACATTATTGACGGCGAAGAGACGGTTACGTTTCTTCTTAACACTGCAAAGGAAATGTAATGAGTGAAAAGAAGATGCTACAAGGGATAGCTTCAATTCTTGAGGAAACCCTCCCCGAAGACTGGAGCAAGGTCGTGTTTTACGCCGAGTACGCCGAGGGTGCGTTCTCTATTGAGTATTACGTTGCTGGCAGCGGAAAAGACGACTTCGTTAAATGCTTTGACCAAAAAGGCGTTTCGAGGGCATCCTTGATGAAAAACTTTATGGCTATCAACAAGTTCATTGAACCTGAAAGGGCCGCGCTTAAGCCCGAAAAGAGATGGGGATCGATGACGCTTATTCTCCATTCCAACGGCAAGTTCAAAGTTGATTACGACTACTCCGACATGACAGAAAACGCTTACGCCCGAAAGAAGGCCTGGAAAAAGAAATATCTCGCCTAGCAACGAACGGTCTGGGAAATCACCGCAAAGCCACCCGTGCATACTCTTCGAGCGCACGCGTCGTCGGCAACGTTTCAACCAGCGCGTTTTTGGGAGCCATGCAAACCCCTGTTCAACATTCCTCGGGAGTAATTGCTCTCTATGACGAATGGGATTCCCCATCGGGGAATCCCATTTTTTGTTGCCGACGACGTCCGGTATAATTTTTCCGTTTACGACGTCGTTCGGAAAGGGATGCCGACCTCTATGCGCCAGGGATTCGACAACGAAAAATACATCGAGCTGCAAGCCGCCAACATCAGAAAGCGCATCGCGCAATTCGGCGGCAAACTCTATCTGGAATTCGGAGGCAAGCTCTTCGACGACTACCACGCCTCGCGCGTGCTGCCCGGCTTTGAGCCGGACACCAAGTTCCGCATGTTGGAAAGTCTGGTGGACGATGTGGAAATCGTCATCGCCATCAACGCCAACCATATCGAAAAAGGCAAGACCCGCGGCGACCTCGGTATCCCCTACGACGAGGACGTGCTGCGACTCATCGACGTGTTCCGTTCCCGCGGCTTCCTCGTCGGCTCCGTAGTGCTCACCCAATACGCCAATCAGCCCGCCGCCGACGCCTACCGCCACCGCCTCGAGCAACTCGGCGTCACCTGCCGCCTGCACTACCCGATCGCCGGATACCCGCACGACATCGAACGCATCGTTTCAGACGACGGATACGGCAAGAACGAGTACATCGAGACCACCCGGCCGCTCGTCGTGGTCACCGCGCCCGGCCCTGGCTCCGGCAAACTCGCCACGTGCCTGAGCCAGCTCTACCACGAGCACCAGCGCGGCATCGACGCCGGCTATGCCAAATACGAGACGTTCCCCATCTGGAATCTTCCGCTCAACCATCCGGTCAACATCGCGTACGAGGCTGCCACCGTCGACCTCGACGATGCCAATATCATCGACCCGTTCCATCTGGAGGCGTACGGCGAGACCACCGTCAACTACAACCGCGACGTCGAAGCATTCCCCGTGCTCAAAGCCATGATGGAGCGCATCATGGGCGAAAGCCCCTATCAGAGCCCCACCGATATGGGCGTCAACATGGCCGGATACGCCATTGTGGACGACGATGCCTGCCGCGATGCCGCGCGTCTGGAAATCGTGCGCCGCTACTTCGCCGCCGCCGTGCACTTGAAGCGCACCGGCACTGGCGAGGAACAGGTGGAGCGGCTGCGCTCCATCATGAACCGGGCCGGCGTGACCCCCGATCTTTCTCCCGCCCGCGCCGTGGCCCTTGAGAAGGAAGCCGCCACCGGTGCCCCGGCTGGTGCCATGGTGCTGCCTGATGGCCATGTGGTCACCGGCAAAACCGGCGACCTGTTGGGCGCGGCCAGCGCGCTGCTGATGCACGCGCTCAAGGCCGTCACCGGTGTTGACGAAACCATTCCGGTAATCGACGATGCCGCCATCGAACCCATCTGTCGGCTGAAAACCGAGCATCTCAACAGCGTGAACCGACGCTTGCACTCGGATGAGACGCTGATTGCATTGTCAATCACCAGCGCCACCAGTCCTGTGGCCGCTCGCGTCATCGACGGGCTCAAACAGTTGCGGGGCTGCGACGCCTTCTTCTCCGTTATCATCTCATCCACGGACGAGGCGCTGTATCGCAAACTCGGCATCAACGTGTGCTGCGAACCGAAGTACGAACGGGTGAGTCTGTATCACCGGTAAGCGCCACCGATAAGCGCGGTATGCCGCGAATCGTCAAGCCGGTAATCATGCAGCATGCGGCCTGACGATTCGCTGCTGTCGCATTGTCTCTCCCCTCGGCCATGCTGGGCTTGTTTTCCGTTTGTTGGAGAGAACGGGGAATGCCATCAGCACTACGGAAAGAGAAGGATTATCCGTGAAGCGGTTCGTGGGTTTAGACGGTATTAAAGGACTAGCGCTGATAGCCATTGTGCTGTACCACTGCATGCAGCAACGGCTGCCAGGCGGATTCTACGGAGTCGACGTGTTCTTCACCGTCTCTGGATTCCTGATTGCCGTCAGTTTGATTCGTTCTCTGGCGAAAACCGGATCGCTGAATCTCGTGCGATATATTCCCAAGCGTGCAGTACGTCTCTATCCGGCGCTGTTTCTGCTGATTCCGGTCATCGTCTCCGTCGGCTGGCTGTTCGATCACGACATTCTAGTTTCCATCCGCGACCAAGTCATCACCGTGCTGCTGGGCTGCTACAACTGGTACGCCATTGCCGGAGGCCAAAGCTATTTCGACCAAATGAACCCGCAGGTGTTTCGCCATCTGTGGTTCATTGGCGTGCTCATGCAGTTCTACGTCATCGTGCCGTTCATCGTCTGGCTGATGTGGAAGCTCCGCCAGACGAAACTGTCTTCACTCATCCCACTGGGACTCGCGGCGTTCAGCAGTATCGCCATGTGGGTGATGTATGTGCCCAAAGGCGACCCCACCCGCGTCTACTTCGGCACCGATACCCACAGCATGGGCCTGATGCTGGGTGTGGCTCTCGCCTGGTGGGTCACCGCTCCTCAGTTGGGCCACGCTCGCCAGAGGGCTGTGCCGATGCCCCGCACCATTAGCTCGAGCGCTTCGGCAGCCGCACATCGGGCTCCGTTACCTCAGATTCCCGTGGAGCATCGCATCTGGAATGCGGCGGCACCGGTATTGGCGTTCCTCAGCCTGATTGCCTTGGTCACCATGGCGGTTATCGGCAAACAGGATGCATTCGCCTTCCGCGGTGGCATCATATTGTCCAGCTTGTTGTCCGTGCTGCTGATTGCCGGTACCATCTCCGACGATTCCTGGATGCAAAGCCTCATGGTGTTCAAGCCATTGGCCTCCCTCGGCAAGTATTCGTACGGCATCTACCTGTGGCACTGGCCGTTGTGGATTCTTTCCAGCGCCCTTGCCCCGAAGATCTTCAAGGCAGTAGGGCCTTGGCCTCTCATCATGACCGCGTTGCTCACCGCCATTGCGGTGATGATTTCCTGGCTGATGGTGGAGAAACCGGCGGCAACGCACTCGGCGGTATCCGTCGTGGTGCCCCTTCGCACGAACAAGAAGAATCATGTGGCCCGGGTTATTGCCGTTGACGTTATCCTGGTGCTGTCGTTGGCCGGCTGCGTGCAGGGCATTGCTCATGCACCTGCGAAAACCGCCATGCAGATCCAGCTGGAGCAACAGGCCCCACAACTGGAACGTATGCAGAAAACCGAACACGTGCTGCTGCGCCATGCCGTGC
>URNQ01000077.1 GCA_900549245.1 uncultured Collinsella sp. | reverse complement strand
TTCTCGCGGTCGACAAAGAGATTGGGGGCAGCCGCGGTCCGGTCGCGCCCCGTGCCGGGTGCCTGTGCCTCGCAAGCACCCTGCGGACGCAGCTCCTCCGCCGCGGGAACCTCGCGCACGAGCTCATCCCATGAGATGGCGCCGCCGCGCGGGCAGCGATTGCCCGTGACGTAAAGCGAGCCGACGCCAAATGCCACGACCGCGCGCTGGCAGCGGTTGTTGCACCGACGGCAGGTAACGCCGCCGAACTCGCGATGCTCGAAGCGCTCCACGGCATCGAGCCCGATAAACGACGTGTCGGCGTCGCCCTTGCGGCATTCCTCGCGCGCGAGCAGGGCGATACCGATAGCGCCCATCAGCCCCGGGTGGGGCGCACGCGTGACGGGTTTGCCCAGATACTGCTCGAATGCGCGCAGCACCGCGTCGTTTCGGAACGTGCCGCCCTGGACGACGGCTTTGTCGCCCAGACGGTTGAGATTTGAAACGCGAATGACCTTGGTGAACACGTTCTCGATAATCGAACGGCAGAGACCGGCCATGATGTCGCCCGGACCCTTACCGCGCCGCTGCTCGGAAACGACGCTGCTGTTCATGAACACCGTGCAGCGACTGCCGAGAACGGCGGGGGCTTTGGACGAAAATGCCTCGGTCGCGATATCCTCAACGGCTATTCCGAGGTTTTTGGCAAAACCC
Source organism: uncultured Collinsella sp. (assembly GCA_900549245.1). Taxonomy (GTDB): domain Bacteria; phylum Actinomycetota; class Coriobacteriia; order Coriobacteriales; family Coriobacteriaceae; genus Collinsella. The sequence goes on along the minus strand of URNQ01000077.1, from coordinate 7,043 downwards.
TCGAGGAACGAGCCGCAGCCCGCAGAGCACGCCTCGTTGACGACGATATCGGTCAGCACGCCGTGGTTGAGCCAGATGGCCTTCATATCCTGTCCGCCGATGTCGAGCACGAAGGTCGCATCGGAAACGCATGCGCACGCGGCGCGGGCGTGCGCGACCGTCTCGACCGTATGGTAGTCGGCGTGGAACGCGCGCGCGAAAAGCTCCTCGCCGTATCCCGTGGTGCCCACGGCATCGATCGCAAGCGTGACTCCCGCTGTCTCCCAGCGGTTCTTCAAGCTGACAAGACCCTGTTGGGCGACGTCGAGCGGTCTGCCGTTATTAGACGCGTAGAACGAATCGACAAGCTCACCCGCCTCATCGACCAGGGCGAACTTGGTCGTCGTGCTCCCCGAATCGATACCGAGCGCCACACGCACCGTCTCTCCGGGCGCATACGCATCCGGACCCTTTGCCGGCGTCTCTTTGCCATGGCGTGCCGTAAAATCCGCCTGCTCGGCAGGTGTGGCAAAAAAGGGCTGGGCAAGACGTCCCTCCCCGCTTGCGGGCGCGACCGTCTCGAGCTTATCCAGCCGGACAAAAGCGTCGGGAAGGTCGATCGGTTGGGACGATGCGAACATGTCGGTCAGCGACAGGGCGGCACCGCGCGCGACCATGATCTGCGGATCGCGCGGGACGATAACCTGATCGTCCGATAGATTCAGTTGCTCCCGAAACACGCGGACCAGTGTGGGGTTGTAGGCGAGCGTACCGCCCTCGAAGATTACCGGCGGCTCGATGTCGATACCCTGGGCCAGACCGCCGATCGTTTGGCGGGCGACCGCGTGAAGCGCCGAAAGCGCCAGGTCGGTGGTAGGAATGCCCTCGTTGAGCAGCGGCTGGATATCGGTCTTTGCGTACACGCCGCAGCGGCCCGAGACCTCGTGGACGGTCGTTCCCCGGCTTGCGAGCTGCTCGAACTCGCCCGATTCGGTGCCGACCCCCATGAGCTTAGCCATCTCGTCGATAAATGCACCGGTACCGCCTGCGCACGAGCCGTTCATGCGCATGTCGGCAACCTCGATGTCTCCCTTATCGTTGGTGCGGAAGAAGATCATCTTGGCGTCTTGGCCGCCCAGCTCGATGGCGCAGCGCGTCTGCGGATAGAACCTGCTGATCGCGAGCGCGTTGGCGACCACCTCCTGAACGTACGAGGCGCCCAGCGCGGTCGCGATATCGCGCGCACCCGAGCCGGTCACCGCAACGCGCAGCGACTCATGGGGAAAGCGCTCGGCGAGCTCGCCGAGCATGACGCGCACGCTCACCGTCTGACACGCCCCGTGGCGGCGATATCCCCACCACGCCTCGGTCATATCCTCGTGCATCGCGTAAACTTTGGTCGTCGTCGACCCTACGTCCAGTCCTACTAGCAACGCCATAATGCTCCGTCTCTCGCATTTTTCCTGCTAGAGATATACCACTCTACGTAATACAACAGACTGTTGTATTTAAACTCCGTATAAAAAGCGGCTGCCGAAACGCTTCAGCAGCCGCCGAATGCACCAACAGATTGTTCTGCGCGCTAGCACGTCGGGCAACGGAGCAGCACGGGCCCTCCGGTCATGCGCACCGCTCACGCCCGCGATGTCGCCGAGAGAGCTACCCACGCTTAGGGCTCCAACCAAGCAAGTCGCCCGCGCTCAGCAGATCCCTAAGCGAGCTACTCGCACTCAGGAGCCATAGCCTGCTCCAAGAGCTCGGCATGCTCCTCCTCGAAAACCGTCCCCACAGGGAAGGCGCGACGGAAGACGAAGTGGGAAATCGGACCGGCTACCAAAAGGTTCCACGGCAGCGCCATCACAAAATTATGCGGGATGTTGATCATCCAGATCGCGGGCACGGAATACAGGTTCGCAAGGATGCCGCCGGGCATGTGCGTCAGACCCTCGCAGGCACCGTACAGCGACATGATGATGACCATGGGAACGACCATGCAGGAGCTGACGGCGAGCGTCATGGCAAGTGGCGAGCTCTTGCCCGGCGTGACCAAGTACTTAAAGGCGAAACCCTTGGCGAGCGGGCTGGCGACGAACCAGTCGCAGCACATGGCAAAAATGTAGGCAACGGGGAAGCCGAGCCACGCAGCGGCAACGACCTCGCCGTTGATGGCCCCGTGCTGCAGGGCAACGTTGTAGATGCTCATCCAGAGCACCATGCAAAAGCACATGATAAAGGTGAACAGCAGGCTCTCTCGTTTGTTGATAGGCATAAAGGGCAGATTCCTCTCTGTGTTGTACCGCGGCGCCACGCAACAAAAACGGGCGGGCAAGATGGAGCTGTTGGAACTTCATCTCGCCCGCCCGTGTTACGCGCGTCTGCGACTACTTATGTGGTGGAACTACCCTAACACGAACGGCGCGCGCTTCGTAAGCGTTGAGTTTGTGGAGATGCAGGGCACCAAAACCCCCGACCCCATAAGTTGCGGTGGAATACGGACTGTTTTGACCCTTTAAGCAACAATTCAGTCCCTATTTCACCGCAACTCATTTGGTGCAAAGTAACCTGTCCCCCTTGTACCAATTAGCTGGTGTGGCGCCAGCGAGGGTCGGTGAGCGTACGCGCCACGCCCAAGCCAACGGGCAGAAACGCCACGATGAGCACCGCGCGCACAAACCAGCCGAGCATATTAACCGTGTCGAAGGTGCACATGTAATACATAGAGCGATAGAGATACAGACCGGGCACCATAATGACAATCGAAGGCACCGTGAGGGCGATGCGCGGGTAGGTGAGCTTGACTTCGGCCAAGCTTGCCAGCAGACCCGATACCAGCGCGCCGATAAACGCTGCTGCCTCGGGAGGCATTCCCGTGCTGAGGCCCAGGAAGGGAAGTATCGTCGGCGCATCGACGAGCGTAAGGCGCAGGGTATTGGACACGGCGCCGATCAACCCAGCTGCCGCGGCCATCTTTACCGGGCTGTTGAACATCACCGAGAAGCCGAATACGCCAACGAAGCTCATCAGTATGCGCAAGAGCGTAAGAGCCAACGGTGAGAGGCCGAGCGGGGCGAAGTCATCCGGCGCCAGTCCCACGCACTCGGCAACCATCCAACCTACGAGGGTCGCCATCACAATAATCGACACAGCATACGAAAGACGCTCAATGCCGCTTCGCATATCGAGCTTAGCGATGTCGAGGCCTGCCGTAATGAGGGGAAAGCCGGGAATCACAAAGAGCATGGCGCCGATATAGCCTTCTTGGTGCGACATTGCCCCCGGTACGACCTGGCCAAGGCCGAGCAATGCCAGCAGATACGAAACGCAAGCGAGCGCAACACCAGTCGTCAGCGCGCTAAACTGGCCAAGACCCTGCTTGAGAATATGGGAGCGAGCAAAGTTACCGACACCAGCGCCTACGAATGCGCAGGCCATCTCGATAGGGCCGCCGCCGAGCAAAAAGACGAAGGCGCCGCAAGCACAGGCTGCCGCAAGGCCCTGTTGCCAGGGAGCGTAATCGGGCTTTGAGCTCTCAACGGTCTTGAGCATCTCGTGGTATTCGTGCACGGTAAACCGGCGCCCATACGTCTCGATTTCCTTTAAGAAGCTCTCCATCATCCAAATGCGATGGGTATTGACTCCCGTTGTGGGCAGGCTGACAACCTCGTTAAAGCAGTGGCCATCTTCGATGCAGGTGCACTCAAACGACAGAAGACTTAAGTCAACGTGGATGGTGACACCGAGTACGGCGGCAACACGATTCATGGTATCGCGCACGCGCCAGGCACCCGTTCCGCTTGCCAGCATAAGCATGCCGGTGCGGCAGATGATGGATGATTTATCGGTGAGCGGCGCATCGACGGCAAGCTCATCGCCTGCCGTCACGATCTGGTGCCAGTCAGTTTTCATATGGAGCGCGCCGGCACGAACGCCGTGGTGCATGGGGGCTCTCGAAAGCAGCGAGTTAAGGCGCGAAGACTGTGGGGGCTCCGTTGATTCGTCCTCAACCTCATCAGTCTCTTCATCGACCAGATCAAAGGAATCAAGCGGCGCTGGCTCGCGACGGTCGATCAGCTCCTCGTCCTCATCATCAAAGTAATTGAACTGATCGAGCATGTCCTCTTCGATTGAACGCTCGCTCGCGTCGTCCATATAGACGCTCCCTTCCTACCGACTAACCCCCATCCTAGGCAGCAACGGCTAAAGGAAACATAAAAGAGACGGCTGTCATGCGAACCATGCGCGCAATAGCCAATGACTACATCTAGACCAAGGTAACGCCGATGTTTTGGCAACGACAGCGAAAGCCCGCCAGAGCGAGCAAGGTGCCTTGAAACAAGGCGGCATAGACCTTTTGGTCATGCCGCTGAAGTTGAAAGGCAGATTGCCGCTCTGGCGGGCTTGCAGCGTCGAGCGGTTACGGCGTTTGGTAAAACGCCGTAACCCCCTAGTACATCTTTGCGCCGGCGGGAATGGAGGCGTCGAGCTGGATCAGGTTGAGGCGCTCCTCGCCCTCCTCCTCGTGGACAGCGCTGATCAGCATGCCGCAGCTGGGAATACCCATCATCTTGCGCGGAGGCAGGTTGGTGATGGCGAGCAAGGTCTTGCCAACCAGGTCCTCGGGCTCGTAATAAGCGTGAATACCGGAGAGGATGGTGCGGTCGGTGCCGGTGCCGTCGTCGAGCGTAAAGTTCAGCAGCTTCTTGGACTTCTTGACGGCCTCGCATGCCTTGACCTTCACAGCGCGGAAGTCGCTCTTGGAGAAGGTATCAAAGTCGACGAACTCCTCAAACAGCGGCTCAACGGCGATCTTGGAGTAATCGAGCGTGGGCTTAAGTGACTTAACGAACGGGCTCACGGCGTTGCCGGCCTCGGCAGCCTTGGCGGCAGCGGCACCGGACTGGAAACCCTTCTCGGGCTTCATGTGCGGGAACAGCAGCACGTCGCGGATAGAAGCCTGGTTGGTGAGCAGCATGACCACGCGGTCGATACCAATGCCAATGCCGCCCGCGGGAGGCATACCGTACTCGAGGGCGCGCACGTAGTCCTCGTCGTACTCCATGGCCTCGTCGTCACCGCCGGCCTTCTCGGCCATCTGGGCGGCAAAGCGCTCGGCCTGGTCGACCGGGTCGTTGAGCTCGGAGAACGCGTTGGCGTACTCGTGACCGGCAATAACCAGCTCAAAGCGGTGCGTCAGGCGTGGGTCGTCCTCAAAACGCTTGGCAAGCGGGCTGACCTCGATGGGGTAATCGCACACGAACGTCGGGTTGACGATGGTGTCCTCGCCCAGCTCATCGTAAATCTCGGCGATGATCTTGCCAGCAGTCCACTCGGGCTTGATCTCCAGGCCCTTCTCGCGCGCGGCGGCAGCAAGCTCCTCGACTGGCGTGTCAATGGTGACCTGCTTGCCGAGCACGTCGGAGACGATGTCGGTCATGGGACGGCTGGCCCACTCACCAGAAAGGTCGATGGTCTGGCCCTGGTACTCGATGACCTCGGGGTTGCCGATGGCCTTGTTGGCAGCCTTGATGACACCCTGGGCGAGTGCCTTCATGCCCTCGAGGTCGGAGAAGGCACGGTAGGCCTCCATCGTGGTGAACTCGGGGTTATGGGTAAGGTCCATGCCCTCGTTACGGAAGATGCGGCCGATCTCGAACACGCGCTCAAAACCACCGACGATGCAGCGCTTGAGGTGCAGCTCGGTAGCAATGCGCAGGTAGCACTCCTGATCGAGCGCGTTGAAGTGCGTGATGAACGGCTTGGCAGTAGCGCCGCCCTGGATGGTCTGCAGGATGGGGGTCTCGACCTCCATGTAGCCGTCGGACTCCATAAAGCGACGGAAGGTGGAGAGAATCTGCGAACGCTTACGGAACGTCTCGCGAACGTCGTCGTTGGCGATCAGGTCAACATAGCGCTGGCGATAGCGGGTCTCCTTGTCGGAAAGACCGTGGAACTTCTCGGGCAGCGGACGAACGGCCTTGGCAAGCAGGGTCGCGCTCTTAGGGGCAACGGAAAGCTGACCGCGCTGGGTGCGCACAACCACGCCGGTCACGCCCAGGATGTCGCCCAGGTCGAGGGACTTGAGCGTATTCCAGGCAGCCTCGTCCATGTCGTTGATGCGGCAGAACAGCTGAATCTCGGCAGTCGCATCGCGTACGACGATGAACATGATCTTGCCCTGACCGCGCTTGGCGACCACACGGCCGGCGATCTTCACGACGTCCTCGGTGTCCTCGCCATCGGCAAGCTCGGCATACTTAGCCTCGATATCGGCAACGTAGTCCTCAAGCTCAGAGTGCTCGGGATAGGGGTTCTGGCCCGCCTCGAACAGGGCGGCGCGCTTGGCCAGGCGGGTGGCGCGCTCGTCGTTGAGCGTCGATGCCTGATCTGCGGCGTTCTGGTTCTCTGCCATAAGTTAGCTCCTCAAACTAAAACGCTCCCCAGGATTCGGTCCCAGGGAGCGAAAACATACCTTTACGCGGGACCGTGGTCTAGCGTGCAATCTTGGCGATGGTGTAGACGCGAGTCTTGCCGGAAGGCGTAACGACCTCGACGGAGTCGCCCTCGCCGTGACCGATGATGGCGTGGCCGACCGGAGACTCGTTGGAAATCTTGTGCTCGAGCGAGTTGGTCTCGGTGGTACCGACGAGCGTGACTTCCATGACCTCACCGTTGGGATCAATCAGAGAAACGGTGGAACCGATGGAGACGGTCAGATCACCTGTGGTGGCAGCAACCTGAGCGTTGGCAAGGATGGCCTGGATCTCGGCAATACGAGCGGCGTTCTGGGCCTGCTTGTCCTTGGCGGCATCGTACTCGGAGTTCTCCGAAAGGTCGCCGAACGCGCGGGCTTCCTTGATGTCCTCGACGATCTCCTTGGCGTAATCGCCCTCACGCCAAGCGAGCTCCTCGACGAGCTTCTGGCGGCCCTCAGCGGTCAGTACGATCTGGCTTGCGTCCATACGGATATCTCCCCAACTCTGATCAAACAATCAACTGTCAACAAAACGAAAAAGACCGGCTAACCCGCGGGCAAGCCGGGCAGGGGCTCACCCCCTGATTATCTT
>URNQ01000076.1 GCA_900549245.1 uncultured Collinsella sp. | reverse complement strand
TGGGCTCGCGGATACTTTTTTAGGAGCGTCGACATGCCGCTCTGGCCGGACTCTCCACCGCTTTTGACCTCGATGGCGCTCAGTGCATCATCCCTTCGCAGCACAAAGTCGACCTCTTTGACGCCTTCACGCCACCACATAACCTCAAAACCCTCTTCCGGCGCGCGCGCAAGCAGTCGTGCACCCACTGCCGATTCCACCAAATGACCCCGCCGCGCCGAATCCTCCAGCCATTCTGCACGGCCCTTATCGCCGAGCGCCGTCATAAACGCCGTGTCATAAACCATGAGCCGCGGGGTGCTTCGGCGCTTTGCGAGCTCCTTGTCACTGAACTTGGGGATCGCCGTAACCAAACCGGCCTTGCCCAGCAGGTCCAAATACCCGGCGACCGTGACCGTGTTACCGGCATCCTGCAGCTGGCCTACCATTTTTGAATACGAAAGCTCCTGCCCCGAATAGCTCGCCGCGAGCCAAAAGAGCGCGCGCATCAGCGCCGGTTTGCGGATATCCTCCAACGAGAGAACATCGCGCGAGATCGCCGGCTCGACGATCGCATCTCGGATATAGTTTCGCCAACGGGCGTCATCGGAAACCAGCGGCGCCGCACCCGGATATCCGCCGTGATAGAGATAGTCTTCAAAAGAAAAGTCAAAGGCCTCGCTGCACTCGCGATAGGACCAATGCGGCGACCGAATGAGCTCGTAACGGCCCATAAGGGATTCTTCCAAGCCCTTATGCAGCAGCAGCGACGACGATCCGGTCAACATGACCTTGAGCGGCGTCCCCTCCCGGCGATCCCGGTCGTACAATCCCTTGACGACTGTGGACCAACTCTGCACCTTTTGAATCTCATCAACAACGAAAACGGCCGGGGCCTTACCTCCAGACGTGAGGTTTCTTGCCTGTTGCCACTCGATTTGCAGCCAGCTGGCATCGGGATTCACAACATCGTCCGCATTGACCACGTGACAGGGCATGTCTACATGGTGCAACGCCTGCACGAACATGGTCGACTTTCCCGTTTGGCGGGGCCCGATTATAAATTGCATCAACGGATTATTCGTTTCCCGCATCCTCTGGGCTATCACGGCAACTTGATGGCGCTCAAACATGTCAATCTACCTCCTTGTTTCTTAAATACTCAGTATACTGAGTAAAATCACTCAGTATGCTGAGTATTTTTTGAACCGGGAGATCGAACCCGCCAACTTAACTCCCTTCACCAGCGGGTTGCCGCCGCCCCTCCGCGAGTCGAGTTTCTGGCCCTTCGTGCTCACTCGATATATAAAAACTGCCATAGCCATATCGAAAAACCGGTATAGCCGGTCCCATCATCGAACCATCGCAAACTGATACGCATCTTATTGCTCATATTCAAGGCCCCGACGTCTCAAAAGGTATGCCGCGCGGCACTCGAAAACCGAACCCTCGATGCCGTGAACGTCGAGTGCCAAAACCCAGTGTCAAAACCTCCGCGTCAATTCCCATGGGAAAATCAAATACGAGGCAGGAGGCTGAAATGACACGTTACGGATATGCTCGCGTGAGCACGAAAGACCAGAGGTTGGACCGCCAGATCGAGGCTCTGGTGAACGCTGGCGTGGCCTATGGCCATATCTACAAGGACAAGGTCACGGGTGCCCAGGACGGCGACCGGACGCAGCAGAAGCGCCTGTTCAAGAAGATGCGGGCGGGTGACGAGGTGGTGGTCGAATCCTGGGAGCGCTTGACCAGATCGACCAGGCAGCTGCTCAACTATGACCTTATGTTTCGAAACCTCGGCGTGAAGCTCACGTCCCTGAAACAGCCCGTGGATCTAGATACCGCATTCGGGCGCTTCGTGCTTGGCACCCATGCTTGCACCGCGGAACTTGAGCGAGATCTGATCAGGCAACGCCAGGCCGAGGGTATCGCCGTCAAACGGAGCCACGGCGGCAACGTGGGTGGCAGGCCTCGCACTGCCGGCGTCAAAGCCGATGCCGCAGTAAAGCTCTATCTTGGAGGAGAGACTCCTATTCCCGATATTTGCGCTGCGACTGGCGTCTCCAAATCAACGCTGTACCGCATCCTTCGTGAACGCGGATTGGTGGGCGTCAGGAAATAAGTCCGTCTGTCGTTTCGCGATTTGCCTAATAGGCCCGAGTGCGGCGGCGTTACTATATAAGGGGGCGGTATTTCTCTAACCGAAAACCTGCGTGAACGCATGACTTGAGACGCCTTTTTAGAACTCACCGATCGCAGGAAAAAGACAACTCAACAGCGGCCGTGCATTGTTCCCAGCCATATGGCATGGCGGAGCCATGCCCGTTGTTGATTGGAGTGCCGCATCATGGCCGAAAACCAAGTCCAGTCCGAAAAGAAAATGACCAGTCTGAATGTCTCATCGGAGACCCGTGACGCCATAAAGGACATCAGCACGAGCCTTGGTCTCTCGCAGGCCGATACCGTCGCCCGCTTGGTCGATGGCTACCACCCTAACGCCACTCCCGGCGTGAAGGCTGCGCTCGACGCATCGGCCGTCCTCGATGAGGCGGTCGAGCGGGTTAAGCGCATCATCGTGGGCGCTGCCGAAGCTGCCGCGATGGAGGCTCGTGCTGCCCGCGAGGACGCCGACGCTGCCAAGAAAAGTGCAATGGAACAGATTCAGAGCATCAAATCTAATTGCGTCGAGCAGGTCGCCGCCATCAAAGAGAAATTCGAGCTGGATACTGCGAGCTTGGAGATTGAGAACGATGAGCTCCACGCCACCGTCGCCGATTACCTCTCGCAGCTCAAGAAGCTCGATTCCGAGAACAATCAGCTCTTGGCAGAATCAGCCGCAAAAGACGATCGAATTGAAAGCATGAGGGGCGCGGTCGACGCCGCGGCCAAGGCTCAGGCCGATCTCAACGTCTCCCTCCTCGCCCAGCGTGACCTGATGGCCGAGGTCGCCGCCCTCAAGGATCGCCTCGCCGCCGCCGAGCAGCGGGCGGCCGTGGCCGAGGCCAAGGTCGAGGTCATGACCAAGGCGAGGGACGAGTAGATATGTCCGACAAGCTAAGGCCGTCTCGCCGTGAGTTGATAACGGCAGGGCTAGTCGTCTTTTTGGTCACGGCACTCGTCTGGACTGTCATTGATGGTGCCGGCGCAAATGCGCTCACCATCAGCGGTGTCATCACCCGTCAAAATGCCGTCTGGGCTTCGCTTGCAGCAGTTTCAGTGGTCATGCTCATTGGGGCTTGGCTGTTTGGCTGATGGCATTCAAAAACAATTAAGTTTGGAGTAGTCGATGGAACATCTCTCTGTTAAAAAGGCAATCAACCTAGCTCGGAACTTTGGGGCTGCGGGTGTTCTGGCAGCCGCCCTAGTTATGACCTCTGGGTGCAGCCAGGCAGACGATCGTCAGACGGCAGTTCAGGTCGCCGATTCTGATAACGCGCAGGAAGACGGGGTTTACGGCAAGATGGAGTATTCAGTCACCGGCGTCGAGGTGCATGATTCCTCGGCTGGCGATGGCGGGAAGGTTGCCGTTGTTCGCTGGCACGCCATTAACAACCGATCGGCAGATTCATGCGCTGTTGGTAGCTACATCACGGCTTATCAAAATAAGCAGATGCTATCTCGCGGGTTTGCCGCCGATTTGCAGGAAGACCACTTCTCTTCGCAAGGGCTTGCGCCGGGAGGCGAATGCGACGGTGTGTCGATTTTTGATCTCAATGACATGTCTCCCATCGAAGTGAAAGTCGACGGGATGGGTGCCGGGTCGAACTCCCTCGACCAGACTTTTGAATTGGAATAGTCCATATGGCGCCTAATTTCTAGAAACCTTCTAGAGCGCTTCTAGAAGGTTTCTAGAAGCGGGCGCAGCATCTTCGACCGGCACGATGTCTCGGTAGATAAGGCGATGCCTGGCGTCACGCCACTCGTCGCCGTGGTAGTGGCCGAAGAACCAGGCGCGGTAGCCGAGCCGCCCATCGAGCTCGCCAAGGAATCGCTGAAGCCGGTCGTCCCGATACTCGCGCCCGAGCTCGTGGCATAGCCCCTCAGCAAGGGCAGCCGGCGCCTCGTGAGTCACAACGTAGTCGACCTTCCAGCCCACGCGGTCGAGCGAGGCGCGGCAGTGCCCCATCTCTTCCTCGCTCGGCATCTCCTCGGGCCACCAGCTCCTCCCCTCCCTGCGATACTGCCTGTCATGGCTCGCGGCGCCGCCCATGGTAAGAACCGTGGTTCCTGCGATGTCGAACACCTCTCCGCGCATCAGATGCAGCACGTGCGGCCGCGCCTCATGGACGAGCCCGCCGTTCCACTCCCGCACCGGCAACTCAGCCAGGGCGCGGTGGTTCTCGTGGTTGCCGTCTACGAAACACGTGGCCCACGGCTTCGACTCGAACCAGTCGAGCCAGTACCTCTCGGCATTCGATCCGTCCCAGACGAAGCCGAAATCGCCGGCCACGATCACCACGTCATCGCGCGTCAGAATCCGACCCAGCGGCCAATTCCTGAAGGCAAACCGGCTGGACCCGTACTCGGCCCTGCCGTGCACGTCGCCCGTCACATAGATAGCCATCAGTACGCGCCCCACGGCAAAAGTTTGTCCCCAAGCCTCACGATCCAGTCATACAGCACCGTGTGCCGTTCGTCCGGATTGCCGTCTCGGTGAAAATGTCCGTAATACCAGCGCTTGTAGTCCAGGCGATCCTCGAGCTCGTCGAGGAATCCGGTCAGCCGGTCCACATCCGGGCGCTCCCAGCCTGGGTCCGGGTAGAGCGTCGGCGAGAGCATGCGCGTGGCGCAGGTATGGGTGATGACGCAGTCGACCTTCCAGCCGACCTCGTCGAGCCTTGCCCGCGCGGTATCGAAATCGCGCTCGTCCGGGAGCTCCTGAGGCCACCAGCTGGAATACGGCACGCGGTATTCCCTGTCCACGCTTGTGGCACCGCCCATGGTGAATACCGTCGAGCCGTCGAGATCGAAGACCTCCCCGCGCATGAGTCGGCGGATGGACGAGGTATCCGACAGGCGTTGCGTCAGCCCGCCGTGCCACGGCTCCATGGGGCGTTCCTCCCAGTGGTCGAAGCGCTCGTGGTTGCCGTCGACGAACAGCACCGTGTAGGGGCGCGACTCCAGCCAAGCGATATCGGCGCATTCCTCGGCAGAGAAGTCCCACGGAAAGCCAAAGTCGCCGGCGATGATCAGATAGTCGTCGCTGCCAAGGCTATCCCCAAGCTCCCAGTCGCGGAGCTTTTGCATGTCGAGCCCACTGTGGATATCGCCTGTCACGTAGACCGTCATCGGATTACCACTTCCCTCTTGTACGCCGCCAGCTCGCGCTCGCCCTGCCTGTCGCCGGTCTCGTTGACCCACCAGGGCCATTTCCCCCGGCCGCACGGCTCGCCGACTCCGGCGAACCACTCCCTCAGCTCGTCGAGACTCACCGTGGAGTGCCCGTTGGCGTCGCAACCGACGTCGTAGCGCAGAAGGCCCTGCTTGCGGTTGAACTCGTTGTACGTGCCTCCGCTGCTGTGGATGTGCCCGTGGAGGTGCCACGATCCATGACTCATGCCCTGCCAGTCGGCCATAGGGTAATGGCACAGGACGATCTTCTGCCCGTCGATCTTGAGCACGCAGATCGGCGGTTCCACGGTGAACGCGCCCGCGACCGCCGGCTGGGTCCAGTCCTTGTCGTGGTTTCCCGGGACGAGGTGGATGCGTCTGCAGGCGATCCGCTTACGCAGCCCGTAGGCGTCCTGGGCGGTCATCTTGAATGAGAAATCCCCTAGGATGTAGAGCTCGTCATCCACGGCAACCTTACCGTTGATGTTGTCGACGATGGCATCGTTCATCTGCCAAATCGTCTCCCACGGGCGGTCGGTGAACTTCAGCACGTTCTCATGCCCGAAGTGGGTGTCGCTGGTGAACCAGATCATTCCATTGTCTCCTTGTCGCTAAAAACCGTTCTCCTTTGCGCAGTTGAGGAGACGTATTTTGAGTGACATGAGGCGTTCGAACCTCATGTTCTGTGCTCCAATCTGCCGGATTGTCCCAGCTAAAACTTCAAAACCTCGTGCGGGCAGAAAACCGTGTCCCGTTTGTGGGGTCATAGTATAGGCACTGTTAGAACTAATAGCCCAAATCCGTTGCCAACTGGCCACTATTAGCAACTATTAGGCCTTTTGGACAGTCGAACTGACTAATAGCCACTATTTGTTGGGCTGTTTTGCAACCACGAGCGCTGCCGTGGATTCTTGATACGGCGCATCGACAACAGCAATGTCAAACGGGTAGAATGGTGCCGACGGCAGCCCAAGTCGTAGGAAGCTGGGCAGAGCCGTTGCTTTGAAGAGTTAGGTCACCGCCTTAGCGACGGTGACCTTTCTTTTTGGGCTTCGAACCCTGCTTGAGTGCCTTGGAAAGGCCGACGAGGGCCGTGAGGAGCGAGACCAGGGCGGTCAGGAGCTTCACGAACTCGGTGAAATCGGTCATGGGCATCACCTCCCATCGGATGGAGGGCCCTGCCCGGCACGAGGACTGCCGACAGCGCTGCTGATTCTAGCAGAGCGTCATTCTTCTTCGATCAATCCGTGCTCCACTCCCTCGCCGGAATCCAGTCTTTCCGCAGCTCGACGAAGGTGTTCTTGATTCCCGCGACCCCAAAACGGATCGTCTTCGCGCTCGTCACGGGCCTTGAGCTTGCCCCTGGCTCTCTCGACGGCCTCGCCAGTCGCTTGCCGCCGAACCTCATCCTTAACTTCCTCGCCGATCTCCCCAAATTCCAACGCCGGCCCGTTCTTGCTCACCGGTCCGTACATGCTCGGCCCTCCCCTGCTCGCGACCTGTTTTCCAGCCAAGACCGTACTCGCTATTGCTTCTAATAGCTTGAACAGCTCTTCATCCGGCCACTATTAGCAACTATTAGTCCAAATCCTCCAGCCCAGCAGCCAATAACCACCATTAGCCCAGCTAAACGACCAAAACAAATCGCCCGGTGCACGGAATCTGAACAGTCACGAGATGCGTTAAACTCAACATGCGCGGCCTGCCCCGCGTGGACAGTTATAGGGCCGGCAGCGTCGCTGGCCCTGTTGCCATTCAATCAGCTGCATAATATACAGGCAGGTCTCCCGAGTACTCCTGTCGCCCTAGTGCGTTGCCATTCAAAGCAACGAGTAACGCTTGGGTAAGAGGGCCCACCTTCACTCTTGGTGAATCACTTGCCGCCCCTGTGCCCTTTTCGGCAATTTCCTGTACCCCTTTTGGAAACTCGAGTGCCTATCTGGCCGACGAAAAGATTTAGCGAATTTAGGTGTACCACTCTGTGTTAGTTTGTATTTTAGACAGTATTTGTGATACGCTTTGTTTCAATCAGTAGTGGTACGATTTCGTTTGTTCAACGAAGGAGGTAATTGTCTATGGCAGTGGCCGAGGAGAAGAAAAGAATCCAGGTTACTCTGCCTCTCGAAATTTGGCGTGATCTCGATGACTACGCGAAGAGCCGCGGTGTAGCTAAGTCGTCTATGGCGGCAATCGCTATCGCCGAGTTTTTGGAGCGTGTTAAAGAGCAAAAATAGATATGAAAAAAGCCCCCTACCGCCAAGTAAGAAGGGCTTTTTCCATGTTCAAATGTGGCTTTCTGGCCTGTTACCTGCAATCCTAGCACACGTATGCTCCGATTTGGGTCCCTATGTTGAAGTACTACCAAAATACTATGGCATCACTTCGACTGATGGCTAGATAGCCTCAACGAGAGGCTAGTTTATGGATACCAGAAATTTAAAACCGGACGTGGGCGGTGGCTATCCGTGGGACACGG
>URNQ01000075.1 GCA_900549245.1 uncultured Collinsella sp. | reverse complement strand
AGGGCATCGACGGCGAGCGCGGCGGAAAGACCGTCCGTGACGATGCCGCCCAAGATGCGCGCAAGCACCCACATCACCGTGATGTTTGCCATGAGCGCGATCCATTTAAACAGGACGCTCGCCACAATGTAGGGCGTTGCCTGCGGAACCAGGGAGAAGAGCCGCTTCTCGAACATGAAACCTCCGATGCCGTAACGGTGCCGGGCGGGGTCCTCGGCAGCCGATTAGTTAGCCAAATGCAACTAGAGTAACATCGTGCAGCAGGTAAGTATGCCGAGGGTAATTTTTTAGCCGATGAACTGCGTAGAAAGTCCAAAATTGTTGAGTGCAGCGAACTTTATGGCGGACGGAGTGCAGGCGCAATTCTGATCGTGTGCGGCCCCGCTCCAAAACGTGTACATCAGCCTCCGAAAGCTGCAAAAAATGACATGTTTGGAGGCTGATGTACATGTTTGGATAGGGGCGAGGGCGGCGACGGACGAAAGTCACGCCTGTGCCACGTCCGATGTGCTAGCGTTTGGGTGAACAAAACGAGCCCGTGCGGAAAGGATCCGGACCGTATGCAATGCGATAGCACATCCCCGCTGTCTCGCGAGACCGATGCGCCCGAAACTATCGTCAAGCTGGAGTGCGACATCGATGACGCGTCGCCCGAGGTGCTCGCCTACGCCGCTGACCGTCTGCGCGAGGCCGGCGCCCGCGAGGTGCACTGGCTGTCCCTCTACTGCAAAAAGGGCCGCCCCGGATGGCAGTTGCAGGTGATCTGCTCGCACGAGGATATCGAGCGCCTACAGACGATTATCTTTTTGGAGACCACGACCAACGCCGTTCGTCGCCAGGTGATGGAACGCGTCTGCCTGCCGCGTCGTTTTGAGCAGGTAGCGACGCCTTGGGGCGAGGTGGCCGTCAAAGTAGCCACCCTGCCCGACGGCAGTGAGCGTGCGGCGCCCGAGTACGAGGACTGCGCCCGTCTTGCCCGCGAGCATAATGTGCCGCTCCAGCGCGTGATGCAGGCGGCTCAGAGCGCGGCGCTGCGATTTGAGTAACACGGTAGATGGGCTCCACATCCGCCGGACCCCGTATTCAGCCCCCATCAACTCCGCTTCGAAAGGACTCCCCATGAAATACCTCATCGCCTCCGACATCCATGGCTCGGCATACTGGGCCGAGCGCCTCTGCGCTGCCATCGAATCCGAGCAGCCCGACCGCATCGTGCTGCTGGGCGACCTGCTCTACCACGGCCCGCGTAACGACCTGCCGCGCGACTACGCCCCCAAGCGCGTGATTCCGCTGCTCAACGCCCTGGCCGACCGCATCATCGCGGTGCGCGGCAACTGCGACGCCGAGGTCGACCAGATGGTGCTCGACTTTCCCGTCATGGCCAACTACGCCACGTTGTTCGACGAGGCCGGCCGCGAGCTGTTCTTGACACACGGCCACGTTTTTGGCGCCGGTATGCACAACAGCGTCGACCACGTGCCCGCGCTGCCCGAAGGCTCCGCGCTCGTCTACGGCCACACGCATATCAAGGTTAACGAGGCAAGCGAGGCGCACCCGGGCCTGTGGCTCTTCAACCCCGGCAGCGTGAGCATTCCCAAGGACGGTACACACAGCTACGGCATCTACGAGGGCGGCGCGTTCCGTCACGTGATCCTGGAGGAGGAATAACCATGGCGCAGCACATGGCTCAGCAAAATGCCGAGGGCTCGCGCGACCTGTCCACGCTGGTCGACGCGTCGGCCGAGCTGCAGCATCTGGTGCAGACCATTTGGCGCCTGCGTCAGCCCGACGGCTGCCCGTGGGACCGCGAGCAGACGCACCGCAGCATTGGCAAAAATATGATCGAGGAGGCCTATGAGGCGCTCGACTGCATCGAGGCCGACGATGCCACGCATCTGCGCGAGGAGCTGGGCGACGTGCTCATGCAGGTCGTACTGCATGCGCAGATCGCGGCGGACGCCGGAGAGTTTACGCTGGCCGACGTGGCGCACGATATCGACGCCAAGCTCATCCGTCGCCATCCGCACGTCTTTGGCGATGCGGATGCCGACAGCTCCGACGAGGTGCTCAAGATTTGGGACGAGGTCAAGCTTGCCGAGAAGGCTGCCAAGGACAAGGCTGTGGCGGCGGACGAGGCTGCGCCCGAAGGCCTGCTCGACGGCGTACCCACGCACCTGCCGGCGCTGATGCAAGCTCAGAAGGTGTCGCGCAAGGCGGCGGCCGTGGGCTTTGAGTGGGAGACGGTCCAGGATGTGTGGGACGAGGTCGCCGAGGAGCGTGCCGAGTTTGAGGCCGAGGAGCCCGGCTCGCCCGAGCGCGAGATGGAGTTTGGCGACCTGCTCTTTGCCCTAGTCAACGTTGCGCGCAAAGAGGGGATTGACGCCGAGAGTGCCCTGCGCGCGAGCACGGCCAAGTTCCGCCGCCGCTGGGCTGCGATGGAGCAGATGGCGGCTGACGCCCACGTGGATCTTGCCGAGCTTTCGACCCACGGCCTTAACGACCTGTGGGATGCCGCAAAGGCGGAGGAGTAAGACTGCGGGAATGACGGGCTGACACGCCTCATCGTTCCCGCTAAATTTTTCGAAAATCAAGTGTATCCCTCGGTTAACTTAGGGCATAATGCAAAAAGTGCGACATGGCTAACTTACGGAGGCGCACCGACGGTGCACGGTCAGCCGGTCGCTTGCATCCACTATGTTTCCAAGTGAGAGGGAGACAACATGAGCGATATTTTGGACGTCTACGGTCGCGAGGTGCTCGACAGCCGCGGCAATCCCACTGTCGAGGTCGAGGTCGTGCTCGAGGACGGTAGCTTTGGCCGCGCAATGGTGCCTTCGGGCGCTTCGACCGGTGCCTTTGAGGCCTGCGAGCTGCGCGATGGCGACAAGGGTCGCTACCTGGGCAAGGGCGTTTCGCAGGCCGTCGAGCACGTCAATAACGAGTGCGCTAACGCCGTCGTGGGCCTCGACGCCTTCGACCAGCGCGCCGTCGATGCCGCGCTGATTGCCGCGGACGGTACCCCCAACAAGACCAATCTCGGTGCCAACGCCATTCTGGGTGTGTCGCTGGCAGTTGCCCGCGCCGCTGCCGAGTCGGCGGGTCTTTCGCTGTACCAGTATCTGGGTGGCGTCAACGCCCACCTGCTGCCCACACCTATGATGAACATTCTCAACGGCGGCGTGCATGCCGACAATAACGTCGACTTCCAGGAGTTCATGATCATGCCGGTGGGCGCCCCGAGCTTTGCCGAGGGCCTGCGTTGGTGCGCCGAGGTCTACCACACCCTCAAGGGCGTGCTGCACGAGGCCGGCCTGGGCGGCGGCGTGGGCGACGAGGGCGGCTTTGCGCCCAACCTCAAGACCAATGCTGAGCCGTTCGAGTACATTACCAAGGCCGTCGAGAAGGCTGGCTTTAAGCCCGGCGTCGACTTCATGTACGCCATGGACCCGGCCTCGACCGAGTTTTACAACGCCGAGACCGGCATGTACGAGCTCAAGGGCGAGGGTGTTGAGTACACGAGTGCCCAGATGGTCGATTACTGGGAGAAGCTCGTCGACACCTATCCCATCATCTCCATCGAGGACGGCATGGCCGAGGAGGACTGGGACGGTTGGGTTGAGCTTACCCGCCGCATTGGCAACAAGGTGCAGCTGGTGGGCGACGACCTGTTCGTCACCAACACCGAGCGCCTCAAGAAGGGCATCGAGCTGGGTGCCGCCAACGCGATCCTGGTCAAGGTCAATCAGATCGGCACGCTCACCGAGTCGCTCGAGGCCATCGAGACCGCCAAGGAGGCCGGTTACGCCTGCATCGTGAGCCACCGCTCCGGCGAGACCGAGGATTCCACGATCGCCGACCTGGTCGTGGGCGTCAATGCCGGCCAGATCAAGTCGGGCGCCCCGTGCCGCAGCGACCGTATCGCCAAGTACAACCAGCTCATTCGCATCGAGGACGAGCTCGAGGGCAGCGCGCGCTACGCCGGCAAGGCCGCGTTCTACAACATTCGCTAGGCACGCGGAGCTCGCGGGGGCGGGGAAGACTCGGATTCGCCTTGCTCCAGCCGGGCGCTGTTGAGCACCATTGGGCGCTGGGCCATATGGCTCAGCGCCTTTTTTATGTCGAGCAAAGGCTGCCGAAGGTGGTGCGCGCGCTCGTGCTATAACTAGAATACTTAGCGCAAACAAACCTCAACCGCACAAGGCGCACATGGATCAGATTTACGACAGCAGGTACTATTCCGCCGGTTCGCGTGAGCCGTCGCCTCGCCGTGCGCGCACGGTGCAGCTCGGTGGGTCCGCCTACGCCGGCGCCGACCGCTCCACGCAGCGCCCGGCAAGTACCTCGCGCCCCAATGCTCAATCAAATACCTTGGCAGATGGACCGGTGCGCCCGGCACGTTCGTCGCATGCGTCGCGTCCCTCGACTCAAGCACACGACAAATCGAGTAGGCCCTCGAACCGTCTTTCGGGCTCGGACTTTATGCATTACGCCAACGACAACGCGGTTGTCAAGGCGATCTATGACTTTACGCATGGCCCTCTGCGTCCGCTGTTTATCGGTATCGTGGTGGCGCTGGTGCTCGTGAGCCTGTATTTCCCCGTGCGCGATCTGTACGTGGCAAAGCGTTCGAGCGATATCTTGGCCAAGCAGGTCGAGATTCGCCAGCAATACAATGATGAGCTGCAAAAAAGCGTCGACAAGCTGCTCTCGGAGGAGGGTATCAAGGACGCGGCGTCCGAGGACCTGGGCCTGGTGATGCCCGGCGAGAAGAAGATTGACGTGCTAGGTTTGGACGACGATTCGGACTCGTCGTCGAGCAAAAAGTCCTCAAACGCCAAGAAGGCCAGTGAAGTGGCCAAGGAAATCGAAGAAGTCGGCAAGGACGCGCCGTGCTACATCCAGGCGCTCGACATGCTGTTTGGGTTTAACGGCGTCGAGGGTCAGACGGTCGTGTCCAACGGCAAATAGCGCCCGGAGGGGAGCCCGCAATGACAAATTGCAAACGCTATAAGGTAGCCGCGATCGACCTGGGAACGGTGTCGTCGCGACTGGTGTTGGCCCAGGTCGAGGGCGGAGCGATTGTGGAATCGTCCAAGCATACCGAGATTACCGACCTGGGCGAGGGCGTGGACACGACGGGGCGCTTTTGCAAGGCGGCTGTCGAGCGTGTGCTCGCTGCGTGTCACATGTTTGTGGACGAGGCCCGTGCCTTTGGGGCCGTGTGCGTCTGCACCACGTGTACGAGTGCCGCGCGCGATGCGTCCAATGCCGCGCTGCTGTTGGACGGCCTGCGCGATCTGGGGCTTGAGCCACAGGTGATTCCGGGCGAGGTCGAGGCGCGCCTGACGTTTTTCGGCGTGGCGCACGACTTTGCCGGCGAGCGCATCATTGTTGCCGATTCGGGCGGCGGATCCACGGAGCTCGCGACTGGCGTGTACGCGCCGGAGCGCGGCGTCTTTGCGCTGGAGGGAACGCGCTCGCTGGACATCGGTTGTCGCCGCGTGACAGAGCGCTTTTTCTCCGCGTTGCCGCCCGCGGATGGCGAGCTTGCTGCCGCTGCCGCGTGGGCAGGCGAGCAGTTTGCCGCCTATTTTGAAGGCCTGCCCAGCGACTTTGAGCGCGCCGAACGCCTCGTTGCGGTGGGCGGCACCGTCACCACGCTCGTGGCACTCGTTCACGAGCTGGAGCCGTATGATTCGAGCTTTGTGCACCTGCGCGAGCTTTCGATGGAGCAGGTTTCGGCTGCCATCGAGCGTATGTCCGCGCTGGATGTGGAGGGTATCGCCGCGCTACCGGGTGTACAGCCCAAACGCGCGGGCGTGATTCTGGCCGGCGCCGTGGTGATTCGCGAGCTCATGCGAGCCGGCGGCTACAAGACGCTCACCGTAAGTGAGAACAGCCTCCTCGCCGGCATGGCCGCCACCATCAACGAGGTTCTCGACGGCGCGACCCCCACCATCGCCTGGACCCCGAGCCTGAGCACCCTTTAAAAGTAGTCAAAAAAACTCTGTCCCAAATGAGCTGCTCTGCAGTTGACGGCACCTAAAAGAAACGAGCCCGCATCCCTGGGGGACACGGGCTCGTAAGCTCCATATGGTAGGGGCGGTGGGACTCGAACCCACAATCCTTGCGGCGAGAGATTTTAAGTCTCCTGCGTATGCCAATTCCGCCACGCCCCCGTGAGACTAGAAGTCTAGCACAAGCCGCCCGTTACGCGTTGACGGCCATCGAGTGTTGGCCCGACTTCTCCAGGAACTCCTGGAACTTGGCTTCGTCGCCCTTGTTCTGGTACTGCAGGGCCAGCAGGTATTCCAGGCGGCAGCTCTTGACCTTGTCGTCACCGGCTTCCTTGAGCATGCGCTCCAGCTCGGGAATATCGTTGTGGCGCTTGAGGATCATCGTGTCATACATCAGCTGGCATTCGTGTGCGACCGCCTCGGCCTGACCGCCCTCAAAGCCCTTGATCTCGTGCAGGAGCTCCTTGGACTTTTTGCGGTCCTCCTGACCAACGTAGTAGTTAAAGGCCTTAATGACCAGGTCGACGCGCTGCATCTTGGGCAGATTGAGCCCCAGCAGCAAATCGAACATCTCATCGGCGCGCTTGTGGTCCTCGCGCAGCAGATAGGAGTTCAGGCGCAGGTAGTCGCGGTTGTAGCGCGGGTACAGCATGCTGGTGAGTTTGCCGTCGAGCAAACGATCGAACTCGTCCCACTGCTTAGCGGCCATAAGCTGCTGCAGGCGTTTAAACGTGGTGCGTTTTTTGACGCTAAAGAACACCGACACGGCGATGCAGATGATAACGACGGCGGTCCAGAGTGTGCGGGAATCGGGCATATTAGGGTCCTTAGTCACTCATAAAGCGAGCGGTATGACAACACGTACTGGATGTATTATACGCAGCGCGCAAGCAAACTGGCATAAAAGCTCATCGAGGCCGAGTGCTATCGCTCGCTGCGGTACACTTACCTAAAGTAAACCATGAAGGGAGACATTACCTATGAAGAAGATCGTTTTGGCTTGCGGTGCTGGCGCTGCTACTTCCACGCTCGTTGCCCAGAAGGTCGCCACCTTGCTCGACGCCAACGGTTACGCCGGCAAGTACGAGATCGTGCAGTGCGCCATCTCCGAGGCCAAGGACTACTGCGACGAGGGCGCCGACCTGCTGATCGCCACCACCGTTGCCCCCGAGGGCCTCACCTGCCCGTACGTGAGTGGCGTGCCCTTCATGACCGGCATGAACCGCGTCGCTGCCGAGAAGGCCGTCCTCGACGTTATGGCTCAGTAGGCGCTGACTGTATGAGTGAGCAGAACGCCAACCCGGTAGAGCTCTTTGGCATGCGCGTTGCCCATGTGGGCATTAACGCCACTGACCCGGCAGACGCCCTGGAGATCGCGGAGCTGTTCTCGACGATGATGGGCCTGCCCGTTATCGAGACCCCGGTTTCGTACTTTAACGATTCGCTGGTCGAGATCATGAAGCAGAACGGTCGTGGCGCCAAGGGCCACATTGGCTTTGCTGTCAACGACATCGATGCGGCCGAGAAGTGGTTTGCCGAGCGCGGGCTCGAGGTCAACGAGGAGTCGCGCGTGCTGCTGCCCGACGGCGGCACCAAGCTCGTGTACTTTAAGCGCGAGTTTGCCGGTTTCGCCGTGC
Organism: uncultured Collinsella sp.; assembly: GCA_900549245.1. Classification (GTDB taxonomy): domain Bacteria; phylum Actinomycetota; class Coriobacteriia; order Coriobacteriales; family Coriobacteriaceae; genus Collinsella. The sequence continues at coordinate 151 of URNQ01000075.1, read as the reverse complement.
ACCTGTGCCGCGAGTAGCGCACAAGCTGCTATAGCTAGCAAAAAGGGATAGAGCCGCCTGGCCCTATCCCTTTTTTATGCCGAGGGGCTTTCTACCGCGGCAGGCGAATCGTAAAGCGGCTGCCGACCCCTTCGACCGAAGTCACACCGAT
>URNQ01000074.1 GCA_900549245.1 uncultured Collinsella sp. | reverse complement strand
GCCGGCGCAACTGATGCCCACGCGGCAACACTATCCGATACGGTCGGATCAACGCCGTCCGAGGCGACGCTGGTGCAGCCCGTTGACTACCGCGGCGACGGTTATGGCTCTATGCAGGAGTGGAACGCCTCGATGGGGGCAAAGCGCGATTCCCTGGAGATGCGCGCTCAGATCATTATGAATATGTATGGCGACTATGCTACCGATGACGAGCGCGCTGTGTTGCAGGGCTGCATCGACGGTGCGGGTAGCCTGTTGACGATGGGGGAGGTCGACGCTAAGTCGACCGAGCTCGACGAGCTTCGCTCTACGCTTGAGGATGCCAAGCGCGAGGCGCTCGAGGCTGCAGCCGAAGCCGAGGCCGCCGAGGCCGTTCAGGCTTCATATTGCAACGCCGGCTCCGGCTCGTCTTACGCGTCTGCTGCGTATTACGCGAACGGCTCGGGTCTGACGCGCTTGAGCGGCGTCAATAACTATAACGGCCGCCGCGAGACTTATTACAGCAGCAACGTGTTGTATCACCACCGCACGGGCGAGTGGACGCAGGATTCCGAGGGCTTTTGGCGCGATTCCGATGGTTACTACGTCGTTGCCGCGGGCGATAAGGCCCAAGGCTCTACGTTTACCGGTTCCAAGGGCGAGTGCAAGGTCTATGACTCCGGCTGCGCTGCCGGAACCACCGACTACTACACTGGCTGGGAATCTGGCATAAGCCAATAGGACATGACGGGCGGGCGTCTTTACCGAGCCTTTGGGCAACGTAAGGGCGTTCGTTTTTTGTGCGTGTTTGAGTTAACAGAGCGCTTACCGTGGCGGTACGCCGCGCATATGGGCGCGGGGCACACTAGTTCATGAGAAATAAGGTCTTTCTCTTGGAGGATGTGGTCTTGTGAACGCTCGAGATATCGCCGTCGCCGCCGTCGCATTGGTGCTTGGTTGTCTTGGTCCTACGACCGCGCTCGTCGCGGGCATGCAGGGTTCTTGTGGGGCTGCTCCAATCGTGGTCGGCGCGCTGATCGTAGCCGCACTGCTGGGAAGCGCGGGTGTAGTCCTTTGTCGCGACGATGAGGGCCAGGCCTCGGAGTCGCAGCTCTAACCGTCGGGACATCGACCTTATTTTCGACTACTGTTTATAGATGAAGATGAAAGCCGCCGTAAGGGGAGTGCCCTTGCGGCGGCTTTGCTGTTGAGTCTGTTGACGTGGTGAGTCGGGCGCTACCAGCTTACCTCGATATCGCGAATGCGCTGATAGAGCCATTCGTTCTGCGGCGCCTGGATATCGTGCTTGGCCGCCAGACGGCAGATGGTGCCGGCGAACTCCTCGACCTCGGTTTTGCGCCGCGCGACGCGGTCTTGCGCCATCGAGGGCATGCCGGCGGGATCGATTCCTTCGATGAGGTGCACCATCTGCGTCAGGTCTGCCTCGGTCAGCTCAACGCCCTCGGCGTTGGCGACCGCAAGCGTTTCGCGCATGGCGGAAACAAGGCAGCGACGCTGCTCGGAGCCCGGCTCCGTGGCACTTCCGTACGTGCCGCCGTAGGCCATGCAGGTCTGGTTGATGCCGTCGTTGAGCATGAGTTTGGCCCACATGCGGTGCGCAATGTCGCTCTCGACGGTATGGGCGATGCCGCAGCGCGTGTAGAGCTCGTCGATTGCGGTGATGGTTGCGGGGTCCGTACCGGCCGCCGCGCCAAAGCGGATTTCGCCCGTGTTGGTAAAGGTGAGCTCTCCGTTGAGGAACACGGCGTCCATACCCTGGCAAATACCAAGAACGGTATGCTCCCAGCCAAAGCGCTCGGCAATCTTTTGCTCGCTCGTGATGCCGTTGCACAGCGAGGCGATGAGCGTATTGGGTCCCACGACGCGCTCCATAGTCTTGAGTGCTTGGTCGAGACCGGTGGTCTTGACCGTCAGGATGACCAGATCGGCGGGCGTTGCCTTGCTGGCGCGGACGGACTTGAGCGCACAGGGCTTGTCGTTGACGGTGAGCGCATCGTTTGCGTGACGCTCAAAACGGGCGTCATCCATAACGTATTCGACGGCGTCATTGCCGAGGGCCTTGGCAATCATACTGCCGTAGAGCAGGCCGACGCCGCCCTTGCCGATAAAGGCGACCTTGTTGATCTGCATGTGAATCATCTCCCCATATAAAAGGCGCCCGCGTAAAGGGCGCCTGATGGATTGTATGCCGCCGGACCATGCTGCGTGCACCGGATGGCCGTATTTGTTTGTTGCTCCTTTCATCGGGCTTTTTGCTGATGTTAAAGCGGTGTCGTGACGGCTCGATTTCTGCTGCGTTACGATACGTTCTCGATTGCGATTCCACGATGTTTCGGTCGCGTGACCATTGTGTTTCGTCTTGCCGGGGCGCTGATGGCGAAAGGAGGGGCCGTGCAATACCGCGTTGACCCCAAAAGTGGTAACCGAATATCTGCTCTGGGTCTGGGCTGCATGAGATTTCCCGGTGCGCCGGGACACCCCGATGCGAAGACGGCCGATGCCATCATTTCCCGTGCGGTGGAACAGGGGATTAATTATCTGGATACTGCGTATCTTTATCCCGGTAACGAGGTGTGCGTGGGCGCCTCACTTGAGCGCTTGGGGCTGCGTGACCGGGTGTTGCTGGCGACTAAGTTGCCGCACGCTTCGTGCAAATGTGCGGAGGATTTCGACCGCTTTTTTGACGAGCAACTGCACCGTTTGCGGACCGACCATATCGACTACTACCTTATGCACAACATTACCTCGCCCGCCCAGTGGGAGCGCGTGGTGGCGTTGGGCATCGAGGACTGGATTGCGCACCAAAAGGCTGCGGGGCGTATTCGCCAGATAGGTTTTTCGTACCACGGCAGTGCGGCGGACTTCCTCACGATGCTTGACGCGTATGACTGGGATTTTTGCCAGATCCAGTACAACTACGCTGGAGAGCGCTACCAAGCGGGAACGGCGGGACTCATGGCGGCTGCGGAGCGCGGGCTCGCGGTGTTTGTGATGGAGCCGCTGCTGGGCGGGCGTTTAGCGGGCAAGCTGCCGCCGCGGGCCCGCGCTGTGCTCGATGGCGCCCCTGACCCGCATTTGCGCACTCCTGCCGCCTGGGGCCTTTCGTGGGTGTGGAACCATCCTCAAGTCACGATGCTGCTTTCGGGCATGACCGATACCGCGCAGGTGGACGAGAACGCGGCAATGGCGGATCGCGCACTGCCGAATTCGATGACGACAGAGCAGCTCGATACCATCGCGCGTGTGCTGGGAGAGTTTGAGAAATCGAATCGCGTGCCCTGTACGGGCTGCGGCTACTGCATGCCGTGTCCCAAAGGCATCAATATCCCTGGGTGTTTCGCCGCCTACAACGCAAGCTATGCGCACAGCTGGTTTACGGGCCTGTCGCAGTATTTTACGGCGAGCGCGGTGCGGACGAGTGAGCCCAAGTTGGTGAGCAATTGCGTCAAATGCGGCAAATGCGCACGTCACTGCCCGCAGCACATCGATATTCCTGAGCGTCTCGACGATGTGCGCCGACGTTTCCAGCCTGGCCCCGTAACGGCCGCGCTTAAAGCCTTTTGCAAAACGCGTTCCTGATGCCCCTTTTATAAGTTGCGGTGGAATAGTTCCTGTTTGCGGCAGAATAGGGCATCGACAGGAACTATTTCACCGCAACTGATGAGGGGGAGCTGGAGATGCTAACGATTGGGTGTCATCTTTCGACGACGAAGGGCTATCGGGCGATGGGGGAGACGGCGCTGTCCATTGGCGCCAATACCTTTGCGTTCTTCACGCGCAACCCGCGCGGCGGCAAGGCGAAAGACCTTGATATGGATGATGTGGCGGCCCTGCGCGAGCTTATGGAGCAAAACGATTTTGGCCCGCTTGTGGCTCATGCTCCGTATACCTATAACCCCTGTTCTGCCAAAGAGCGGGCGCGCGAGTTCGCCTTGGAGGCAATGGCCGAGGACTTGCAGCGTCTGGAAGCACTGCCCGGCAACTACTACAACTTCCACCCCGGCGCGCATGTGGGGCAGGGCTCCGACGCCGGCATTCAGATGATCGTCGACGCCCTGTGCCAGGTGATGTTTGAGGGCCAGCAGACGACGGTGCTGCTCGAGACCATGGCGGGAAAGGGTACCGAGGTGGGCCGTAGCTTTGAAGAGCTGGCGCGCATTATCGAGGGTGCTGCCGCCAGGCGTCCAGAGCTATCGGACAAGCTGGGCGTGTGTCTGGACACCTGCCATGTGAGCGATGCCGGCTACGACATCATCCATGATCTGGACGGCGTACTCGACGAGTTCGACCGCGTGGTGGGTATCGACCGCTTGCGTGCCGTACACATCAACGATTCGAAGAACCCCAGTGGTGCCCATAAAGATCGTCACGAGTGCATCGGCAAGGGCTACCTTGGCAGCGAGGAGTTTGGCGGCGGTATGCAGGTTATGCAGAATATTGTATCGAATGGCCGCTTGCGCGCATTGCCATTCATTTTGGAGACACCGAACGAACTTGCAGGTTATGCGGCTGAAATCAAACTGTTAAGGTCATTGCAGCAGCAATGACTGTCATAAAGTGGAGTGTTCCATTCACGTTATGGGTTTGTTTCAATCAGTTTTCTAATTGCGGATTCTTCCAAACGGGCGCATAATATCCAACAGTTTTTGCAGACCTCTGAATCAAACGGGGTCACCGGAAGGAGACTGATTATGAAGCTGAAGAAGCTTGGCGCATTTGCCGCCACGGGCGCCATGGCACTCGCCCTCGCACTGACGGGCTGCGGCTCGTCCAACGCCACCTCTGGTTCTGATGCCGGTTCCAGCAGCTCTGACGACGCTAAGGTCGAGAAGGTCGACGGCTCCAAGGAGTACGCGCTCGTCAAGGACGGTACGCTGACCGTCGGCACCTCTGCCGAGTACGCTCCGTTTGAGTACAAGGATGACAACGGCGATTATCAGGGCTTTGACCTTGAGCTTATCAAGGCTATCGGCGACAAGCTGGGCCTGGATGTCGAGTACGTCAACAATGACTTTGACACGCTGGTTCCGGGTGTCGCTTCGGGCGCCAAGTATGACGTTTCCATCGCGGCTATCACCGACACGCCCGAGCGTGAGAAGGAAGTCACTTTCTCCGATTCCTACTACATGGACGATCAGGCTATCGTGACCAAGGTCGATAACACCGACATCACGGCCGACAACTACAGCGAGAAGCTCAACAACGCCGACGCTACCATCATCGTCCAGTCTGGATCGACCGCCGAGGCCTTTGCTCAGGAAAACTTCCCCAAGGCTAAGATCGTTCCCTACAAGGACGCCACCGAGTGCTTCAGCGCCCTGCAGTCCGATAAGGGCGATGCCGTAGTCACCAACCGCTCCGTTGCCAGCCAGCTGACCGCCGAGCAGTTCAACACCTGCCAGACCATCAAGCAGGTCAGCACCGGCGAGGAGTACGCCATCGCCATCAACCAGGGCAACACCAAGCTCAAGGACGACATCAACCAGGCCATCAAGGACCTGACCGACGACGGTACCGTTGACGCCCTCATGGCTAAGTACAACATCAAGTAAATTAATGCTTGATTGCGCGCGGGCCCTTTCCGTTTTGCGGAGAGGGCCTTTGCGCCTCTCTTGACGGAGAGCGTTTCCGTCTCGTTTTGTCGGCAACTTCTACGATAGGAGCCACCTTGTCTCGACTGAACAAAGGGGCCACGGAGCAGCGTTTTTCACTGCCCGCCTTGCTCCAAAAGCTATCCTGCGTCATGGCCGTGGCGCTCGCGCTGGTGTGCGCGGGGGCATATGCGCCCACGACCGCCCAGGCGCTTGAGACCGCAAAGATTACTGCCCGACCCAACACCGGTTCGGGCAGCGCTGTGGTCGGCGGCACCGAGACGCGCATTACCTGGGAAGTTCAGGCCGATGCCGACGAGGAGCTGAGCGGTCTTTCGCTGACGTTTGTCGACGGCACGACGTTTGGTACCGATGACACGCGATTGACGATGCTCTCGGGCGAGGACCTCATGGATCGTACGCCCATGAAGCCCACGTGCAAGGCTGACGGCCAGACGCTCAAGATCGACTTTGGCGAGACGGCGCCTGCCGGAGGCTTTTTCCGTGTCGAGGTTTACGGCGTGACGTTTCCCGTCGAGGGCGGCGATGAGGCCTTCAGCGGCACCTATACGCTCGCCGACGGCTCGACCAAGAAGATCTCCAAGATTCCGTCGGTGGAGATCAAGGGCGTGACGGCATTCGATAACTTCCTGGCCGACCTTAAGGAGCAGCCGTGGGTCGAGGCATGGAATTCCAACATGTTCCTGCGCCTGTTCCTGAACCCGGTCATTTTGGTCCAGAGCCTGCCGATCGTCTTCAAAGGCTTCCTCATGTCGCTTTCGATCGTGCTCGTGGCGTTTCCGCTGGCAATTCCCTTTGGCTTTGCCTTGTCGCTCATGCGCATCTCCAAGTCGCGCATCCTGCGTTGCCTTGCCGGTATCTATGTGAATATCATCCGTGGTACGCCGGCGTTCCTGCAGATCTACATCGCGTTCTTCGGTCTGCCGCTGGCCGGCGTCAAGGTTGACGACTATGTGCTGGGCGTCATCGTCATGGCCATGAACTCGTCCGCCTACCTGTGCGAGATCTTCCGCGCCGGTATTCAGTCGATCCCCAAGGGCCAGAACGAGGCCGCGCGCTCGCTGGGCATGAACGCCTTCCAGACGCTGCTCTACGTTATGATTCCGCAGACGTTCCGCAATGTCCTGCCTACGCTGACCAGTGAGTTCATCCTGCTTTACAAGGATACGTCGCTGCTCGCGGCCGTGGGCGTGGTCGAGATCGTCATGAACGCCCGCACCATCGTGGCCACGACGGGCTCTATTACACCGTACGTGGTTGCCGCCCTGTTCTATCTGGTCATCACCCTGCCGCTCGCTCGCTTGGTGAGCGGCCTTGAGGCGAGGCTTTTGGGCACGGCCGAAACTAAGAAGAAGCGTCCCGCCAAGAGCGCCGGACAGGTCGTCGCGACGCCCGCCGATCACATCGCCGGTCTGTAAGGAGGTCCTATCATGAGCGAAACCAATAACTCGAACGAGGTCGTCGTCAGCATCAAGAACCTCCAGAAGGCCTTTGGCGATAACGTGGTCCTGCGCGATATCGATCTGGATGTGCACAAGGGCGAGGTTGTCGTAGTTCTGGGTCCCTCGGGCTCGGGTAAGTCGACGATGCTTCGCTGCATCAACCGTCTTGAGCATCCCACGAGTGGCTCGATTGTCGTTGAGGGTGTGGACGTGTGCGCCAAGGGCGTCGATCTTAACAAGGTGCGCACGCATCTGGGTATGGTGTTCCAGCAGTTCAATTTGTTCCCGCACCTGTCAGTCAAAAAGAACGTCATGCTTGCGCAGCAAAAGGTGCTCAAGCGCAGCAAGGAAGAGGCCGAGAAGATCGCCGTCGAGGAGCTGACCAAGGTCGGTCTTGCCGAGCGTATCGACTTTATGCCGAGCCAGCTTTCGGGCGGCCAGCAGCAGCGCGTGGCAATCGCCCGCGCCCTGTCGATGAATCCGCACGTGATGCTCTTTGATGAGGCGACGTCGGCGCTCGACCCCGAGCTCGTGCGCGACGTCCTGGGCGTCATGCGCGACCTGGCACGCGACGGCATGACCATGATCGTCGTGACGCACGAGATGGGCTTTGCCCGCGATGTCGCCGACCGCGTCGTCTTTATGGACGGCGGCGTCATTGTGGAAGAGGGTACGCCGAGTGAGGTCTTCGATCATCCCAAAAGCGAGCGCACCAAGGCGTTCTTGGGAAATATCTCGTAGCCGGTTGATGTAACT
>URNQ01000073.1 GCA_900549245.1 uncultured Collinsella sp. | reverse complement strand
ACGATGAGTGTAACGGTGGCGGCCGCCCGCAGCCTCCTGCCACTGATCGAAGACCTCCTCGGAGGGGTCGATCAGATAAGCGGGGTTCTGCGCGCCCACGTGCTTCATGGTAAAGAAGGGGCCCTCCAGGTAGATGCCCTGAATGCGAGCACCGCAGAAGTCGGGGCCGCGGCCTTCGTCAGCCTGGGCGATGGCGGCGCAGGCGTCCTTAATCTGCTCGACGCCATCGGTGAACGTCGTGGGCAGCCAGCTGGTGGTACCACGACGGGCGAGCTCGGTCGAGCTGATATCGATGCCCTCGGGATCGTTATCGGTAGTCGAGTGGTTATAGAAGCCATGAATGTGGGTGTCGACCATACCCGGTGCGATCCACGATCCCGTGTAGTCCTTAATCTCGCAAGAGGGCTCGTCGGCCTGCCAGGCGCCAAAGACGCCATCCTCGACCATAAGATAGCCGCCCAGTTGCGGACCTGCCGGCAAGAAAAACTTGTCAGCCTTAATTGCGTACGTGCTCATATGCACTCCTTGCTTCTAAAGCAGTTGACCGTGGTGATACTTATACCCGGTTCAAGTAAAAACAAAAAGCGCCCGCCCGCCGTTATGAGCGGACGGGCGCCCTTACAGGGGGACGCGATTAAGCGGTGAAGGGGTGAATCGTCACGCCCTTAACCACGCGGTTGACCGTGCCGGTGGGGCTCGGCGTATCGGGCGTGTTGCCCACGCGCACGGAGTTGAGCAGGCTGATAGCCTGGGCAAACATCACGAACGGCAGGGCAAGGTAGCCCTCGGGAAGCGCCTCGTAGCCCTTAAAGGTGAAGGACTCGCCCTCGTAGACGGTAGCGCCATCCTGCTGAACGGCAACGGTGTGCTGAGCGATCTTGTCGCCACCGATCTCGTTGAGGATGTCGATGTCGTACTGACGGGTGTAGGCGTCGTTGTTGACGAACACAAAGACGAGCGTCTTATCGTCGACGAAGGACTTAGGTCCGTGACGATAGCCCATGGAGGTGTCGTAGGAAGTAGCAACCAGACCGTGAGCGAGCTCGAGGATCTTGAGCTGGCTCTCCTGAGCAAGGCCGCCAAAGGAGCCGGAGCCCAGGTAGGTCACGCGGTTGAAGTCGCCAGCGAGGCAATCGGCGATCTCGGGCTCACGGGAGATGACCTCCTCGCCCATCTTGGCAATCGTCTCGACCCACTCGGCCTTCTGCTCGTCAGAGGCAGTGTCGAAAATAAGGGTGGAGAGCAGGGTCATGCAGGAATAAGAACCGGTCATGGCGAAGCCCTTGTCGTTGGCGCGCGGAATGAGCAGCGTCAGCGCGTTGGGATCATCGGCAGACTCGACGGCGAGCTTGCCCTCGGGAGCGCAGGTGATGTTGAGGAACTTGACGTTGTGGACGAGCTCCTTGGCAACGGCAACGGCGGCAAGGCTCTCGGGGCTGTTGCCAGAGCGGGCAAAGGAAACCACGAGCGTGGGATCCTCGGCGCGCAGGAAGTCGCGCGGGGCGCTCACGATGTCGGTCGTGGCGATGGGCTTAAAGTCGTAGAGATCAGTGTTGCCAGCGTGACGCAGGTACGGGGCGCAGGTATCGCCAACGTAGTCGGACGTACCGGCACCGGTGAAGACAACGGACAGACGACCCTCGCCCATAGCGCGAGCCTCGGCCAGGAAGGCCTCGATGGCCTCCTTGTTCTCGCGATAGATGTTGAGCGTATCACGCCAAAGCTCGGGCTGCTGAGCAATCTCGGCCGTGGTGATCTGGGCGCCGAGCTCGGTGAGCTCCTCGACACTCTTCTCGAACATTTCTAATACCTCTCTCTAGAAGTAATCCTCTGACGTGCAATTATACACTTCGGTTGGTTATCTGGTAGTAACCAGTTAAATGCAAAGAATCACCATATGGAAACGATGCGAGCACTAGTTACTGCGCTGGTGGTAAACCTTGTATTTAAACTGATCGGCACGAGCAACCGAGAGTGTGTACTCCACTACCTCGTTTGACTCGTTATACGTAGTCCTGACCAAATCGAGCACAGGCGAGCCCTCGACAATTCCCAAAAGGTGGGCATCGGTGGGACGGGCTATGCTCGCATAGAACTCCTCTTCGGCCACGCGAATCTTTTGCTGAAAGTCCTGCTCAATCACATCGTAAAGCGGCTTACGCTCCAGCAGCGGTCGCTTTAGGGACAGAAATTGACGAACCGGTAGATAGCTGCGTTCGACCATCATGGGCATGTTGTCGGCAGAACGAAGGCGCTTGAGTTTAAAAATGCGATCACCGATGCGCAATCCCATATGCTCGGCCAGATTCTTATCGGCCTCCATCTCGCAAAACTCGAGAATCGTGGTCTCGGGTTCTCGACCCATCGCGCGCATCTGCTCGGTAAAGCTGTAGGACTGCATAAGATTGGTTGCTTTTGCCGAACGGTCGGTCACAAAGGTACCGCGACCGTGCTGCCGAACCACCAGTCCTAAACGCTCCAGTTCCTGCAGAGCCAGGCGTACCGTAGTGCGCGAGAGACCATAGCGCTCCGAAAGTTCGCGCTCGGAAGGAATCATGTCACCGGCGCGATATTCATGGTCAATCTTTTCGGTCAGAATATCGACCAGCTGATCGTACAGCGGTTGCTTACGCGCTCCGATCGCCATCCTATCCTCCCTTTTGCTCGAATTCGGCTAACTACCTAGGGTGTTATGCATTATCTGTCTGCCACACCCGAATCATTAAGAAAACAAAAGCCGCGCGCTCTTTCGAGCACGCGGCTTTTAACATACACATGGCTTAAGGGGTCGGGGTGTGAGCCGCGTAGGGACACACCCCTCAAGCTAGAGCCTTACCAGATGCTCGGCCAGAGACCAAGCGGGCCAGCGCCCAGGATGCCAAGGACGAAGAGCAGGAGAATGCCCTTGGTCGGGGTCCAGCTGTGCTTAGCGAACATGTAGTAAAGCAGCAGCGTAAGCATAAGCGGGACGAGCTTCGGGACGATGGTGTTGAGGGTGTCGGCAACAGAGAAGTTGACCGGATCCTCGGTAACGGTGCCGTAGGTCACGGACTCCATGCCGTTACCCAGATCGGTGACGCCGCACTCGACAGCGTTGCCGTCGGCATCGGAAGCGGTAAGGGCGTTGCCGTCCTTATCGGTCATGGCGATAGTACCGGCCTCAGCGGTCTCGGTATCGATGCCCTCCATACCGGTGAAGTTCTCGGCCTCCTTCTCGGAGACGATCACGGTAGTAGCGGAGAGGCCACGGGTGGTGCCGTTGGGGATCTGGAGGTTGATCTGGGTGCCACCCATGGTGACGACCAGGCAACCGACGACGAAGACGCCCATGATGGAAGCGGCACGCGTGAAGGCCTGCATGTTGGCGGTCAGAGCGTCAATAGCGCTGGTGCCAAGCTTGTAGGACCAGTTCATGAGCCAGAAGCGCAGAGCGAACTGGACAGCGTTGAAGATCACCAGGAAGATGATCGGCGCAGCAGCGTTGCCGTTGATGGCCATGTTGGAGGTGATGCCGGCCGTGATAGGCACGAGCGTCAGCCAAAACAGGGCGTCACCGATACCACCGAGCGGGCCCATTGCGGCGACGCGGACGGCGCGGATCGTGGGGATGTCAACCTTGTTCTGCTCGAGCGAAAGCACGATGCCCATAACAAAGGTGACGAGGAACGGGTGGGTGTTGAAGAACTCCAGGTTGTGGCTCATGGAAGCCGCGAGGTCGTTCTTGTTGGTGTGGATCTTCTCCAGACCGGGGATGATGGAGTAGAGCCAGCCAGCGGCCTGCATACGCTCGTAGTTGAACGAGGCCTGCAGGAAGCAGGAGCGCCAAGCCATCTTGTTGAGGGTCTTCTGGTCGAGCTGCGGAGCAGGAGTGAGATCCTCGTAGTGCTCCGGGATCACATACTCATTAGATGCCATCTTCGAAGTCACCTCCGTCAGAAACAGCTGCACCCTTCAGCTCGGTCTGCTGCTGGAAGTCCCAGAAAGCGATGCCGAAGCCGATGAGAGCGAGGATGAGCAGAGCAGGGGTTGCCAGCGAATCGTTGGCAACGGTGATGAGCGCGAGGCCAAAGCCCATGAGGAAGAAGCCCCACATATCGCGGTTCATCATAACCTTGAGCAGGACGGCGAAGCCGACGAAGCGCATCATGCCACCTGCAGCGGACAGACCGGTCTGCAGCCAAGTCGGGATGGCGGAAGCGATGGTCTGACCAATGGTAGCGCCAGCGATGAAGAACAGGGTGACGACGACAGCGAAGATCAGGCCGAGCAGAGCCATGGCGAAGTAGTTCAGGCGCTCGATGCCCTTGGTGTCCGCGTTGTGAGCCATGTTATCGGCCGTGGACATAAGCGGGGACATAAGCGTGAAGACCAGGGTAACGCCGAGCTGGCCAAGCAGAGCGAACGGAATGGCGAGGCCGACTGCCGCGTTGGGCTCGGGGCCCGTGGCGAAAGCGAGAATGGCTGCCATGATGCCGCCGATGACGGCGTTAGGCGGCTGAGCGCCTCCGATCGGCATGTTGCCGATCGTCATGAGCTGATAGGTACCACCCACGAGAAGACCGGTGTTGAGGTCGCCAAGGATAAGACCGATGACGGCGCCGGTGACGATGGGCTGATAGAGAGACTCGAGGAAGTCAAACTGGTCGATTGCCGCGATGAACGTGACGACGAAGACCAGAGCGATCTGGATGATCGAGTATTCCATCTTGCTCCTCCTTTCAAAATGTATGTACGCACTTTGGATATCACGTACAGAACGTCAGGGTTTCACTCCTGACAACGTGGATCATGAGGATTACGAGAAGAGCTTGCTCGTGTCCTCAACAGGCGTGCTCGGAACGCGCCTGATCTCCAACTCCACCCCCAATTCCTGCAGCTCTTTAAACGCAGCGACATCCTCGTCGTTAACTGCGACGGAGGTGGCGACTTGGCGCTTTCCTTCCGACATGTGCATGTTGCCGATGTTTACCTTCTTTATAGGCACACCGCCCTTGACGAGCGTAAGCACGTCTTCCGGTGTTTCGGCCACGATGAAGATCTTCTGGCGCGGGCTCGCCTTGCCAATGACGTCGATGGTCTTCTGCAGAGAGAAGAAACGCGTAGCGACGCCGGCGGGAGCGGCCATCTTCATGAGGTTCTGGCGCATGGTGTTGGACGCCACGTCGTCGTTGGCGACGAGGATGAGGTTGGAGCCCAGGGTGGAGTTCCACTGGGTGGCAACCTGACCATGAACCAGTCGGTTATCGATGCGGGTAAGAAGAATGTTGGGTTCTGCCATGTTGATCAGCTTCCTTTCGTTATTTGCTGACGACAGTTACTTGATCTCCTGAATCGCGTAACGCGAAACATCTACGACGGCACCGGATCGGACTTTGATCTGGACCTTTTCGCCTTCGATGCCTTTGACGGTTCCGTAGATACCGCCGGCGAAAAGAACCTCCTGACCCGGCTTGAGCTCCGTGTGCAGCTCCTTGAAGTACTTCTGCTTCTTCTTCATGTTGATTTGCGACCAGATGGTGTAAATCAAGCCCATGATGACAAGCAAGCCTAAAAGGGCGACCGAGGAGCTCAGGACGTTGGCTCCGAAATCGGCCATTAGATGCCGTCCTCGTCACCGAAGATATCCTCATCCTCGGAGCCGGCAACGGATGCGACCGTCTGGGCGGTGATGCCCGTCTGGCCAACGGTCACGGCCTGCTCGCCAAGCTCGGCGAGCGTGGCATTGCCGCGGAGGAACAGAAGCTCAATAACCATGGGAAGGTTGGTGCCGGTCAGGACCTCGACATTGTCGACATCCTGGGCGATCATCATCGACTGGTTGAACGGGGTACCGCCAAGCAGGTCGGTAAAGACGAGCACGCCATCGCACTCCTCGCGCATGGCGGTAATAGCGGCGCGGAGATCCTCACCGTAGGAAGCAGCCTGGTCGCCCTCGAAAGGAACAACGGTAAAAGCGGGCTGGTCACCAGCGACCATAGCGATAGCGCTTGCAAGGCCGGGTGCGAACTGTCCATGACCGGTAAGAATAAAGCCAACCATTCAAATTTCCCTTCCGAAGGTGTGTACGATCTGAGTCCGATGATGTTCGGAAGCCAACGGGCAATCGCCCTTAAAGCTTCTTGGAAAGCGTTCTTTGAGAACCAGTGGTCTCTCAACTGGTAGTAACCACGTGACGTGTTGTTGTCACTATATCACCACAGAAGAGGTTGCTTTCGTTGATTCATACAGTAAAACGTTTTTGCACCGTTCACGGTAAAAAATCGACCGTTTACCGCTCGTTAACACTTCTACCTGCGGTTTTGAAACCGTTTCGAAATACTTTGACGAAAGATCGGAACCTTTTCTGTGTCTAAACAACGCAGGGTGGCTAAAAATGGCGTGTAGAAAAATTGCAGGTCATTGTGAAGATTTGTGAATTGGTCTTTTTGACTTAATACCAGTTAGAACCAGTTTCGATATTATCGGTGAACGGTAGTTTTCGACCGTTCACCGGTTATTTGCAATCGTTTACGGCCGTTTTCCTGGATGAATTGGGGAAACCCGATGAAGCACTTGCGCGATCACGGGAAGTTTTGGCATTTGTCCTCATCCCCCGCGCGCTAAACTCCGGCATCCAAAATGAGCTAATAGCTCACGCTAATCGTATTCAATCATTACTTACTCAGTATCCGTAATTATTTATTGTTTATCATTAATTATGATATATAATACAAGTATTATCCAAGAGATTGGTTGGAGGGGCTATGATCCGCTGGAACGCATCCACATCGAATGAAACCATCAGCCGCGAACAGACGATAGCTAAACTGAAGAAGCTCGCTCGCATCTGCAAATGGGCCACAATCTGCATTACCACAGCGCTCGCTCTGGGACTCCTCGCAGTCATTATGATTGACCTTCTACTCATATTGCCTGGCCTCTCCCAAGGGTCGTGTCTCCAATCCGTAGAACTTCAAGCCGGCGAAGGACCGTGCCTTGCTATCGTCGGTACCGATGCGCAGGCCCCACTTATGCTCGTTGCACACGATGGTCACACTGCCATAGGGAGCCTCTTGATGACATGCCTCGCGCTTACCATCGCGCTAAGCGTGCGCAGGCTTTTCTTCAACATTGAAAAGGAAGGTAGGCCCTTTGACCTTGAATGCAACCATACGCTTCGTCGAGTAGGGCATTTATTCCTTATCGGCGGCGTTGCCGTGAGGCTTCTTGGTGCCGTAATTACGGGAATGATACTCTCAGGATTTGGCGGCAGCTTTACGGATGCGTTCGTCGGCCAGCTATTCGACCCTTCCATGCTCTTTGCAGGCCTGATTATTTGCCTGATAGCCAGCGTCTTCCGCTACGGGTATATCCTGCAAAAACAAGATGACGAGTTGCTCTAGGGGGAATCCATGATTATTCTGCGGCTTGACCGCATGCTCGCCGAACGCAAGATCTCATCCAAAGAGCTTGCGGAACGTGTGGGCATCTCCCAGGTCAATATGTCACGCATTAAGACGGGCAAGGTTTCTGCCATACGTTTTTCAACTCTTAACGCGATATGCCGGGCACTCGACTGCCAACCGGGCGATGTACTGGAATATATATCCGACGATGAAGCCGATAGCCTTTTTGGACTTAAAGATGAATAGCCATAATTAAGCCGCCAATCACGCCCTCAACGCAAAAAGCCCGCCAGTACGACTTGAACTGCCTCCCATTTCTTGGACATGAGAAATGGGAGGCTTTCTTTATGCGCGTTGATTTGAGAGTGAAGCATGATGTCGAGGCCAGGAAGGCGGCCGTAGGGCTCTTCGAGCTCGGGCACGGGTATAAATCTGCCGCGATTGCCCTTTCGCTTCCCGTGGAAGCCGTGAGAAGATGGCAGGAGATATACCGCGCATTCGGGAGCGAGGTGCTGCTGCGCATGGACGGAAAGCAGGGCAGGTACACATACGAACAGAAGGTCGCCGCCGCCTCCGCCGTCGTCGACGGC